>NZ_JAYGHD010000068.1:0-20355 GCF_034932245.1 Nostoc sp. UHCC 0251 | reverse complement strand
GGGCTATTTCATTCTCATCTAGCCCGCCTCAGAATAAATTCTGAGGCTAATAGCACTCATTCGTCTAAAGACGGCTAAAAAAGGCTTTTAAGTAAGTCGGCGTAAATAATTATCGTTGGGATAAGGCAGGGAGCAGGGGGAAAGATAGTTTGAGCCTTGTTTACTCTCCTTTACACAGTTTGATCTTATTGTGCCGACTTACTTAGTCCACTTGAGTGGACTTGGGCTATTAGCCCGGAACTTTAGTTCTGGGCGGTTTATGTCTTGAACGAAATAGCCCTAAACCAACTTAAAGGGAGCGACAAGAACCGCTAATTTTCTATCATACTTATTTATACCGCTTGTCTCAACTTTTATCTGTTCATTTAGGAGACAAGCAAGTATTTTACTAGTGAGTTAATTAATGTTCATGATCTTGATGATGATCATTAAGACCTTGCTCAGTTTCTAGTAGCCGTGAAATAAGTACGTCTGCTTTTCTACTAATAACAGACCTAACTTTATCAATAGCAACTACTTCACTGATTTTGACAACCATTTCCCAGAGAGTATCCTCCTCTGTATCTTTGTTGTAAGTTCTATGTTTAAACCACAACAAATCATCCCAAACTCCAATAACTGTGGCGAAATACCACTTGTCTCGTACTAGTATCCAAATTTCTTGTTCTAAGTAAGTCTGTAGAAGAGGTTTCACAATGAGTTAGATAATAGAAAATCTTGTGCTACATATTAAGTAAGTATTAACAAGGAAGACAACAGTTAAAATACTGATATGTTTTAGTGTAAATTATATGAACCTATTTTAAGAACTAGTAAATAAACTCTATGCAAACTGGGGTTTTGCCAATAGCTAAGTTGGTAATTTTATGATTTTGGTAAAGACTGCCTGTATAAAATACAATTTTATGATTTAGTAGTGAGTGCTACAGACTGAAATATCTATTACAGCATTATCACTGAAGCGTATCGATACCATTCCTAAACTAGTAATTTAGGTGATGCATTGCCAAGGGTGCGATCGCTAGCACCTTAGATGAAACCAGGCAGTTCCGGATCTTTGCTAAAAATCCAAATATAGCGCAACACGCTTGGGTTGACGACATTTAGTCTCGAAAGTCCCCAACCCCAAACCCCCTTTCCAAGGCTTGCTCTAATTTCCTCCTTACAATGGGGGTTACGGAGGATCATAACTTAACTGAACTGTATTGGAATATAGCAGTGATGCCAATTGTTGTAATAAAGCTTTAGCTGATTAATTCACCCATTTGCGGGAGGTAATTAGCAAGCCAATAAGTGTACTTTATTTATAATCAGACCAACAAAAAATGGTTTGAAACAGCATTCACGTCACAGATGTATCAATCATGCTAAACCTGATATTCACCGAATGTATAAAAATAAAACCCTTAGTGGTTGCAACAGCTTTTTTCCTAGCTATACAGACTTCTGCCAATGCTGAACAACCCCTTTCTAGTTTGACTCCAGCACAAGCTCAACGTTTATCCCGCGACTTAGTTCCATATAATTCTCAAGATTTTTTTAGGCAAGGGAAAAATTCATTTGAGAGAGAAATTCAAATTCTTCGACAAAGGCAATTGCGCTCAATTAAACCTGTTCTTAAGATTGATTTAGTACGTGAGATAAAAATACCCCATACTCAGCAAAACCCTAATATCTTAACTAGATAAGATTCATTATGCGTTTATGAAACCTTAGAACCCGTAGGCATCACAATCGCTATACTCTGCATCCCAATAACAGAGTTTTTATATTTCAATAAATTTGCAACACAAATTTATAATCTTAATCGTCTAGTAAACTCATCAACGCTTGAACTTCAACGTCTTGCGGCTCTGAAAATTGACCTTGTAACCTTAATAATTCATTTTGTAATGCTTCTACTACATGGAGCATATTAGATTCTTGTGCAATTTTTAGTTGATTTTCTTTAATCTTGATTTGTTTAAGCAAGTTGTTTTCAATATGATTTGAATTGTAATGTTGAGCAATCATAGCTTTACATTTTTTATCAATCTATAGAGTGGAGTGAAACTTACTAGTACAACGGGCGTGGAAATAAACATACCATTTCAAATGGCGCAAAAGCTTAGAATACAATTCTTTTGACTTCCGCCTTGCAGTACTACCTATGTATTATTCCACACTTTTACAATTTTTTTAATGTCTGGTGATTTAATATTTATTACTCGTAGTGTTTACGGGTACAGCGGGCTTAATACACCATGCCCGTATTTTTAGAGGCTTTTACAAAAATGGAAATCATGATAAATATAAGATTTGGTTGACTTCAGGGGAATTTAGATAAAACATATAGGAGTCACGCATGAGTACCGGAAAAATGTAGACGAATACTCCTGCAAAGGAGCAAGCTACCGCAGAGCGTCTATCTGCGAGACGCTCGCTGCGCGTCAGCGTCTCGCAGGGAACGTAGTAAGCTACCGCAGAGGCAGAGAAAATACGGTGAATAGTATGAACTTAAAGTTTATCAGAAGAGACATTTTTACCTTTGTAAAAATTATATCTACAGTGCTTATAACAAGCGCGATTGGATTGGAATCGTGGAATATTTATGCAGTAATAACTAATAGTAATGTACCAAGTATCCTTAATCCTATTTTTTGGATTGAGCGTTTTGCCATGACGGCCCATTTTATCGAAGGTATTATAGCAGGTTTTTATGCACCTTCAAGAAAAAAGATGCCAATAAAATATGCTGCTTATACTTTTTTTGTAGGCACAATTGGGTTGTTAGAACTATTTGATCAGCAGGATGACTCTTGACGGCTCTACATCTTTAAGGGATGGATTTTTGGATTAGGTCGGTTGGTAGGGTACATTAATGCACCTTACGTAAGAAAGTTGTAGGTTATAAGATAGATGCTACTAAGCAAAACTCACCTGTGGGGGTTTAGCAATGTAGGCTACTGGTGAATCTGACAGGCAGAAGGGAGTATAGTTTGTATAGTTAGCTTTTTGCTGAAATTTTAGTTTGACACTAAGGAAATTAAAAAATGTCTACAGATACTCACACAGTTGCTTACGTTCAAGAAAGTGAATTTGATACTGTTTTAACTGAAAGTGAAGAGAAAGTTGTTGTTGTTGATTTTACTGCTACTTGGTGTGGTCCCTGTCGCCTGATCAGTCCGTTGATGGATCAACTTGCTGAGGAATATAAAGGTCGCGCCAAAGTCGTTAAGGTAGATGTTGACAGCAACAAGCCAATTTTCAAAAGATTCGGTCTTCGCAGTATTCCAGCGGTTTTAATTTTCAAAGATGGTGTTTTAGCAGAAACTATCGTAGGAGTTTCACCTTATGAGCAGTTTAGCGAAGCTGTTCAGAAGCTTATTGAGGTTGTTTCAACCACTGATTCGTAAGCCATAATTAAAAAGGGTTTATACCTGATGCCTAATAACGGCAGTGACGTTTCAGGTGGTGTTTAAATTCCGCGAAGTTTCGAGCCTTGGAAACCTACCCTCGGACTTCTCACCACTTGAAACATGATTATGAATTATAAATTTTTAAACCTTTTCTTTTCGCCGATAATGTGCTTGCAGTAAACCAGTAGAATATTGTTTTGAGGTAATTAGCTCCAATTTTTCTTCAGGGCTAGGCGGTGGGAAAAGCTGTATACCGCCACCTAAAATAATTGGAATAGTTGAAATAATATATTCGTTAATCAAGCTGTGCTGAAGAAACGAATTGATTAATGCTCCGCCACCAACTAACCAGATGTTTTTATAACCTTGAGCCTCTATATTTGCTAAGGCAGGCTTCACAGTTTCAGAAACAAATACAACGTCCTCACGGTCAGATTGGAGCGGGCGCTGGGTGAAAACAAAGGATTTTTTTTCTGGATAAGGCCATTGATCAAAGCCAAGCCCTACTTCATACGTCTTGCTACCTAACACGATCGCATCAATCGATTCGTAGAAATCAGTGTAACCGTAGTCTTCACCTTCTGTATCAAGGAATGAGAGCCAATCAATTCCGCCATCACTGCGAGCGATGTAGCCATCCAAACTAGCTGCAATATAGAGTGTAACTTTCGTCATTATGCTTCTGAATGTAGTGGTTTTCACCCAATTACTTACGTTTTTTGATTGTGCGATTTAAATCGACCTGCAATAAATTCTCGCTTAGATAAATGCTTTGTACCGCGTTTGGTGACTCGTTCTCGCCACATCTGGAAACTAGATTCTTTCATTTCGCGCCTCATTAGGGCAATTACCTGTTTCTCCAGCAGTCCAAACTGAGCCTCAATGGCATCAAAAGACGTTCTATCTTCCCACGCCATTTCAATGATGCGATCGATGGTTTGTGAATCGAGATCGGGTAGCTTCATTCTTTTGCTAGCAATTGATAAATTAGAGCTATATATATTTTACTTTTCGTTTTGAAGAACCATTGTGTCTGCTGCACCCAGTTGCAGGGCATAAAGGTTAGCATACACACCTTGCTGATTGATCAGTTCGGCGTGAGTACCCTGCTCTACAATTTCTCCCTGCTGAATTACTAATACTTGATCTGCTTGGGTAACTGTACTGAGGCGGTGGGCAATCACGAAGCTGGTACGTCCTTGTAGTAAACGAGCGATCGCAGTTTGTACTAGCGCTTCTGTACGCGTGTCAATGCTACTGGTGGCTTCATCAAGAATCAAAATTCGAGGGTTAATCAACACCGCACGGGCAATACTGATTAGTTGTCGCTGTCCCTGGCTCAAGGGCGCTCCCCGTTCACCCAATTGAGTTGTATAGCCCTGTGGCAGCGAGGTAATGAACTCATGCACGTTTGCCAACTGTGCAGCCTCTTCGATATCAGCTTGGGTAGCATGGGCAGAGCCAAAGGCAATGTTTTCGGCGACGGTGCCACTAAATAAAATATTGTCTTGCAGAACAATGCCAATTTGACGCCGCAGACTTGCTTGAGTAACGCTACGCACATCAATATCATCAATTTTCACTGCACCGCCAGATACATCGTAGAAGCGCAAAATCAAGTTAATAATTGTACTTTTTCCCGAACCGGTTGGCCCTACTAACGCAATCATCTGCCCTGGATAGGCGTGCAAATTTACCCCTTTAAGAACCAGTTGGTCTGGGTTGTAGCCAAACTTGACATTATCAAATGTCACTTCCCCCTGAATGGGCGGCATTTCTGTTGCATTGGGTGCATCGTTGAGTTGTGATGGTTCATCTAGTAATAGAAAGATTCGCTCTAATCCGGCGAAGGCAGATTGAGCTTGGGTGTAAAACTGGCTGAGAATTTGGATCGGGCGGAAAAACTGCTGGACGTAAAGTAAAAAGGCTGTCACCACACCCACTGTTGCACCTCCTGTTACCGCGAGATAACCTCCATAAGCCAACACGCCTGCGGTTGCTAGTGTGTTCAGAAAATCGATCGAGGGCAAAAAGGCGGAAGTAATTGCTACAGCTTCAACGTTGGCATCACGATTGGCAGCATTAAGAATGTCGAATTCTTCAATATTCATCTGGACACGATTAAATGCCTGTGCTTCTCGAACGCTGCCAATATCTTCTTCCAACTTGGCGGAAAGCTCCCCAATAGTCTGGCGGGTAACACGAAACCTAGCTCTTGCCCAACGGGCAAACAAACTTGTGGTAAAAATCATCAGTGGCACAACCAGGTTGCTCAACAAGCCAAGTTGTAAATTGATTGCAAGCATGGCAATGATTATGCCAATCAAACTGAAAGTGTTGCCCAGCATTTGGGCGATCGTCAGTCCAAATGCCTGATTCACGGTATTGACATCATTCAGCAGGCGGCTCATTAAATCGCCAGCTTCGCTGCGATCAAAGAAGCTGAGGGGCAAACTTTGGATTTTAGTGAAAATATCTTGCCTCAGTTGAGCCAGCAATCGCTGCATAATCCAGCCAACTCGAATAATTTGACCCCGGATTGCTAATACACCAAGTCCGTAGTTTAGCGCTAGTAGTCCTAATAACAATAGAAGTCCCTGCAAATTACCTTGTGCAATTAGGTGATCAATCGACCAACCGAGGAAAAACGGCCCAATTGTCTGGGTTACGGCACCAATAAATACTAATGTCAGGGCGATGGGAATTTCTTTGCGATAACGGAGCAGGTATTGCAAAAAGCGTCGTAGGGTGGAGAGTTGCTGACTCGCTTGATCCTCAGATGCAACAACGGGAATAGTGCCTCTCATAGCAATTTTGGATTTTAGATTTTGGATTTTGGATTAAAAGTCTTTGTCTTGATTACAAGGTTGTATAAAAATCTCAAGCAATACTAACGCCGTGTGCGACTTTATCTCAAACCTAACCCCCAACCCCTTCCCTACTAGCGTTGGGGAGCAAGAATCAAAGCCTATCGACCTTTCGGGGAGAGGAATGGAAGTGGGGTTCCAAGAATAAGTTGCACATCGCGTATACTATTTATTTAATTTGGTACCATTTTTCTCTTTCGCCTTTACCTGAGATTCCAAAATCACACCGTAGAGTGGGCTGGTTTGCATCAATTCCTCGTGAGTGCCTTGTGCTACCAATCGGCCTTTATCCATGAGAAAAATGCGATCGGCATTTTTAACGGTGCTAATGCGTTGAGCAACTACAAAAGTTGTACAAGCTTTTTGGCGCATTAAGCCATCTAGTTCGGCTTGAATCTGGGCAGCAGTTTTGGCATCCACAGCCGAGGTGCTATCGTCCAAAATCAGAATGCTGTAATCGGTGAGTAAGGTACGAGCGATCGCAATTCTTTGTTTTTGTCCACCAGACAAGCCCACACCCCGTTCACCCACAATCGTCTCGTAGCCATCGGGTAGACTACTGATAAAATCGTGCATTTGGGCAGTTTTGGCAACCTCAATCACCTCCTCTAGAGTTGCATCGGGTTTGGCGTAGGCAATATTTTCGCGGATTGTGCCAGAGAAGAGGGTGGTTTCCTGAAATACAATACCAATCCGCGATCTGAGGCTTTTGAGCGTGAAACATTTTACATCTCGTCCGTCAATGCGAACTGCTCCCCCTGTGACATCGTAAAAGCGGGGAATTAAGTTCATAATTGTACTTTTCCCGGAACCAGTCATCCCTAAAACGGCGATTAGTTCGTTGGGCTTTGTTTCAAAAGAAACTCCTTTGAGAGTTTCAGTGCTGGCTCCTGGATAGCGAAAGGAAACATTTTCAAAGGTGATTCTACCGCCGCAGGTTTCAAATGGGACAGCACCGGGGCGATCGCGAATTTCTACCTCCGCATCTACAACTTCGTAGACTCGTTCGGCGGAAGCAGCTGATTGAGCGATCGCAGGTGCAGCAAATCCAATTAACAAAATCGGTTGGAGAATCAAGGCTAGGTAGGAGTTAAACGCCACCAGTTCGCCAATGGAGAACCTACCCCCAATCACCTGCCCTCCCCCGTAGGCGAAAACTGCCAATGTTACCAAATTACTCAGCAAAAAGATAAATGGGAAGGTATTGCGGATGGCGCTAATGGTCTTCATGTTTGCCCTAACTAGGGAATCATTCATGGTCGTGTAACGCGACCTTTCAGTTGATTCCCGCACAAACGCTTTCACCACCCGTATTCCTAGCAAATTCTCTTGCAACACTGCATTGAGGTCACTTAGTTGCTCTTGTACTTGCCGAAAAAGTTTGTTATTTCTGGTGACAAATTGTGCCATCAACCATGTATTTAGGGGCACTACCGTTAGCGTAATCAGCGCTAGTTCCCAGTTCATCAGCAGCAAAACCACCGAAATACTTACCAATGTTACAAGTGAAGCAATGACCTGAATCAGGCTAGTGCCAACAAAGGTACGGATCTGCTCAATGTCGCTGGTGACACGGGTTAACAGTTGGGAAGTCTGCGACTGGTCATGATAACTGAAACTGAGATTTTGAATTTTGCTGAAAATTTTGTTTCGCAGGTCATAAGCTACACCTTGAGACGCTGCTTCTGCTAAATAGCTTTGTCCAAAGTTAAATACACCACGAGCGATCGCGGCGAGTACCAGCCAAGCGGCGCTATATAGCACAACTTGGAGGTTTTTTTGCGTGATACCCTGATCAATTCCCCACCGAAATAGTTGTGGAGTCACCGCGTTTGCGATCGTCAACAACAACAGACTCACCAATGCTCCCAGCGAAGTCCATCGGTAAGTACTTAAACTCTTAAGCACGCGCTGGATTGACTGTATCGACGAAGTTTCCTGGAGTTCTGGTTGCTGAACCACTGGTATTCACCCCTGTATCTTTGAAAAATTATCTCGTATTTTGATGGTAAAAAACCAATTGCCCAGTTGATAGGGTGGGATCTATTCATGGTGACAATTCCAAATTTTTGGACAATGGTATGAGAAAATACCTTTTTGGCAAGCATTGCGGCTAATCCATTTCAATACCGAAGAACAAGAATAATGGCTCAAAATTTTCATAGCGATTCTCAACTTAGCTCGGATATGTTAACTGCTATCAATCGCACAGCAAAGCCAAGTTCTGAGTTCTACGCTATTTTTTCTGAAGAAGAAGTTTTAGGGATAATTAATGCATTAGAAGTTAGACGAGAAATACCTCTAAAGTATTCTTATAAAGGTAGAGGTGCAAAAATTTGGGACGATTTTTATCGAAAATATATTATTCCTACATGGTATCGAACATCGAATGTAGAAATTGAACTTTTAAAAGATAACTTTAATTATCTAAATAGTAATATTCCAAATGGCGATAAGGTAAATATTCTAGACGTAGGTGCAGGAAATTCATATCCAGTTAAGAATTTTATTAAAAAACTGAATAAATTGGGTAAAGTTAATAAATATATTGCCTTAGATATTAGCGAAGAATTGCTTCATGTATCAAGGAATAATTTTAAAAAATGGTTTCCTCTCATCGAATTTATCAGTTCCCCAATTGACATAGAAAATAGTTGTGTACCAAAAATATTATTACAAAATAAAGCTAATCTTGAAATTGATAACAAAACCAAAATATTTTTCCACTTAGGTGTTACTATCGGGAATCATCAAAATAGAGATAAGGTACTAAAGAACTTTAGAGATAGCATGGGAGAAAATGATTTTCTGGTGTTTACTAATGAAACTGGCACTAACTCTAAATGGGATGGTAACGTCAGAGGCGGCTGCAAGTATCATGTAGAAGAAATATATGGATGGGTTAAAAGCAAGATTGGGATTAAGTCTGAAGATTGTGAATTGGTGAGAAAGTATGATTTAAAAACAGATAGTGTAGTTGCTAATATAAAACTCCGTCATCATCACACGATCAATTTCAGTCGAATGGGGATAGATAAGAAGATTGAACTATCTGAAGGTGAAGAAATTACTATTTGGCGACATCATAAGTATGAAATCCCTAAGCTTTTGCAAGAATTAGAGCGTTCTGGACTACAACTTATTCATTATAGTACTGACAAATATAAATCACATATTATGGTGATTTGTAAGGTTGCTAGTAACTAACAGTCTGCCTCAAGATCCCCGACTTATTAAAGAAGTCGGGGATCTAACTGTTATGAGCTATTTGCAACAGCTATATATACGACTATGGCAGATAGTGTAAAATATTTATGATGATGCTAAAAAATCGGCTTTATTTTAGTTTATGTACTAATTAAATGTACATCAAACGGGGTCTAGGCTGAGGAACTGGACGCCCTAAATCCTTAGCCGTTTCTATCCATTCCTGCATAACTAATTCTACATTATGCAGAGCTTCTTGATAAGTATCACCGTCGGCAGCACAGCCTGATAATTCGGGTACTTCAGCAATAAAGGCTTGATCTAATTCACTCCAGTAGAGAATAATTTCATACCGAAACATCATTTTTACTTCCTAAGTTATACTTTTTAATCACTGCACGAACTTGTTTAACTTGATAGCTTTTGGCTTTTCCCTTTTTATGTTGCAGATTCAATATTTCCTCAACATTGGCTTTGATAAAAATACGATGATCGCCACGAATCCGTTCATCAAAGCCTAGTGTATATAAGAGTTGCCACAGTTGGGCGAAAGGGATGTCTGTATCAGATGTCCCAGAGAGGATCTTTTCTAAGAGTTTGTCTTGCTGACTCACGTTTTTATGGCTGTCTTAATATTTCTATAGTCTCATATTTATTTAAAATCAGGGTATATGTGAGTGTTTATCCAAATTTATCAGTGATATACGCAACTACAGAGGGCAAACCGTTTAGATTGCTCATATCATAGGCTGAGGTATAAATCCATCTCAGTTAACATTGAATATTGAGTAAAAAATATTACACGAATATGAAAAACCAAATTCTAGCCATAGCTGCCTTTTTAAGCACGATTAGTTTGGCAACAAGCGTACAAGCAGCAAATTCTGAACATATTAAACAGTTATTGGCAACCAAACAATGCCAAAACTGCGATTTAACCAATGCAGGTTTAGTGATGGCTGACTTATCAGGTGCTAATTTGAGCGGTGCTAATCTCACAAATGCTAACCTCAGTCGGGCAAACTTGAGCGGCGCAGATTTGCGGGGTGCAAACTTGAGTGGCGCAAGTTTATTTGGTGTTAACCTGAGCGAAGCTAGATTTGGTGGAGCAAATTTAGCGGGTGCTGATTTGAGAAATAGTTATTTAGCAAATGCAGAACTGACTGGTGCTTACTTGAATGGGGCAAATTTCCAAGGTGCGGTTGCTATACCATCACAAATTGCTTCACCAGAAGACTTTTATGCTTTGGGTGTAGCAGAAGCACAAAAAGGCAACCAACCGCAAGCAATCAGTTATTTTAATCAAGCGATCGCTATTAAACCAGAATATGCGGGTGCTTATTTAGCCCGTGGTGTCGCCCGTTACCAACTACTAGATAGACAAGGTGCATTCCAAGATGCCCAAGTTGCTGAAAAATTGTTTACATCCCAAAACAACAGCCTGGGAACGCAAACAGCCCAAGCTTTTATTAAAGAACTGCAAACACCCGTCAATGAGAAGGTAAGTACTGGTAGCCCCAGTTTCGTTGACTTTTTGGGAGGTTTAAGCTCAGTCTTGCTCAAGTTCTTCCCTTTTTGAGAGTGAGAGTTAAGTAAGTTGGCGTAAATAATTGTCGTTGGGATAAGGCAATAGGCAATAGGCAATAGGCAATAGGCAATAGGCAATAGGCATTAGGGTTTTAGCTTAGTTCATTTTTCTTCATATTAGTTTGAATTTATTGTGCCGACTTACTTAAAACAACACAGGGATAATAACAAATGACAAATGACAAATGACAAGTGACAAATAACAAATGACTTTATCTCAGGAATTATGGGCTGCAAATCAAGACTTAGCCCAAGCTTGCCTAGAGCATCCTTTCGTTCAGGGCATTGGCGATGGTACTCTTGAGCGAGGGAAATTTGCTTACTACTTAGGGCAAGATGCTTTTTTCTTAGAAGCTTTTGCCCGTGCGTACAGTATCGCCGCAGCTAAAGCACCAGATTGGTTAGGTTTCACCACATTTCATAACCTAGTTAGTGGAGTTTTAGAAGAACTGCGGCTGCATAGTGGCTATGCTTCTGAGTGGGGAGTCAATTTGCATTCTGTGGAACCAGGAGCCGCCACCCGCCGCTATACTGACTTTTTGTTAGCAACTGCTTGGAGTGGAGATGTCGGTTTAACTGCTGCGGCGATGTCTCCCTGTATGCGTTTGTATGCCTTTTTGGGAGAAAAGTTAGCTGGTAATGGCATTCCAAATCATCAATATGCAGACTGGATTCGTACTTACAGCAGTGCAGATTTTCAACCATTAACACAACAATTAGAAAATTTGGTTGACAATTATGCCGTTACTACTTCTGTTGTGCATTCAACCTATCGTTATGCGATGTTTTGCGAACGTGACTTTTTTCAGGCTGCGTGGATTTGGGAGTAGTTTGCTTAATTAAGTCAGCGCGATCGCTCGTTTGTATACAATAGTCTTTGCTCTCTCTCTATGGTGTACACACAAGTCGGAAATAGTAGTCTGTCAAGGAATAATTGACGGGTATATTCTTTAACATCATCAGCACCGATGATTTAAATTCCTTCTCTTGGCTTGGTAAATAAAGCATTTCTTGCTGCTTTTTAGCAATAGTCCCTTCTGTCAATACTCCAACTAAATCTTGACATACAGCAGATTTCAGGTAGATGAAGCACATATATCAAACTCAAAATCTTGTAGAGACGTAACACTGCTACGTCTCTACGTGTATTTGATTAGAACGCAATCTGCTGTATTCTCACATCAACCATTACAATCTAAGTATAATTAGCTGCTATTTTATGTTAAACAACTTATGTTTGAGACAACTTGATGCTGGAATTTGGGAAAAGCTTACTTTCTTATAAACAGTTTATCCCCCACGGGCATTGCTATCTTTGGAAACCAGAATTAGTGGGGTTGCATATTGTATCCGATAGTTTAATTGCGCTTGCTTATTATTCTATTCCCATCACGCTACTTTATTTTGTCCGCAAGCGCCAAGATTTGCCCTTCAACTGGATATTTCTGCTATTTGCAACATTTATTATTACTTGTGGCACTACCCACCTGATGGAGATTTGGACGCTTTGGTATCCAACTTATTGGTTGAGTGGTTGCCTTAAAGCTATTACAGCCGTAGTTTCACTGTACACAGCTTCTGAACTTATACCTTTAGTACCAAAAGCACTTGCTCTCCCCAGTCATGCACAACTGGAGGCAGCCAATCGAGAACTGGAGAGAGAAATTAACGAACGCAAACAGGCAGAACTCGCACTACAAGAGCGGGAAGCTATGTTGCGCCGAATTGGCGATAATCTGCCCAATGGGGCAATTTATAAAGTAATCCGCGAATTGGATGGCAGCGATCGCTTTTCTTATATCAGCGCGGGGATTGAAAAACTGATGGAAGTCAGTGCATCTTCTGCACTGAAAGATTCAAGTTTACTCTATCGCCAGTTTATCCCAGAGGATGTACCACTCTTCCAGGCAGCAGTCGATGAATCGCGGCAGAATCTCTCAGTGTTTGATATACAAGTGCGAATCCAAACGCCCGGCGCTCGGCTGAAATGGTTCCATTTTCGTTCCACGCCACGTCAGTTGCAGGATGGTTGTGTGGCTTGGGATGGGCTGGTAGTGGATGTTACCGACCTCAAATGTGCTGAAGAAACACTACGCAAGAGTGAAGCCTTATTAGAAGAATCTCAGCAAGTTGCTCGTCTTGGTAATTGGGAGTTTGATATTGCCACTGGCAAAATTACCTGGTCAAAGCAACTGTTCGACCTTTTTAATCGAGATCCCGCACTTCTTGAGCCGAACTACCAAGAAAATCTGCAACTGTACTTGCCAGAAGACGCAGGAAAATTAGCCCAAGCAATTGAGCGGGCAATGTCAACTGGCGAATCCTACAAACTCATTCTGCGTGCATCTCCAACTTACGGGTCTACTATTTATATTGAGGGGATTGGACATGCAGAATTTAACGCGGATGGAAAAGTAATTCGCCTCTATGGGACTGCTCAAGATGTTACAGAACGGCAAGCCGCACTCAACAAACGCCAACAAGCCGAGGAAGAACTCCGACGCAGTGAAACGCTGCTAGCTACTGCTCAAAAGGTTGCCCATCTGGGCAGTTGGGAATGGTACTTAGGGTCTGAGAAACAAATTTGGTCAGCCGAAACCTTCCGCATCTTCGGTTTAAATCCTGCTGAATCAGTACCGACGCAGGCTGCATTTCTCCAGATGCTTCACCCAGAAGACCGACCAGTGTTGCAGAGGCATCTATTAAGGGCGATCGCCAAGGGAAAGCCTTTCAATCTTGAATATCGCATTGTCCGACCTAATGGCTCATTGCGCTACCTAGAATCGAGAGCAGAGGTAGCTTATGATACTCAAGGTAAGACTGTTAGATTGTATGGAGCTATTCTAGATATTACAGAACGTAAAGAAAGCGAGTTAGAAATCTGCAAGAACCGCGATTTGCTAAAAGCTATCTTTAACGAATCTGCTGATGCGATCTTTTTGGTAGATACAAAAACGTTACTAAACATTGACTGTAATAATCGTGCAGTAGAACTATTTGCAGCTTCAAGCAAAGCTGAACTCATTGGTATTGAAGGTCAAACTTTACAAAAGGTGCAGTTTACTTCTGATGAACTAACCACTATTTTTCAAGAAATTAACCAGCAAGGGTTGTGGAGTCGCGAAATTGAATACGTCACCAAGCAGGGCAATAGCTTTTGGGGAAACATCGCAATCAAACCAATCAGGGTTGCTGGCCAAGTGATGAATTTAGTACGAGTTACGGATATCAGCCCCAAGAAGCGTATTGAAGAAGAACGCCAACGAGCAGAAGTAGCCTTAGCCAAAAGTGAAGAACAACTCAGGCTGACGATAGAATTTAACCATATCGGTAGTTGGGATTGGAATTTGCTTGATGGGGCAGTCATCTGGAACGACAACCACTTTCGCTTGTTAGGGTTAGAACCAGAAACATCATCAGCTAAATACCAGGTATGGCGCAATGCTATTCATCCAGAGGATGTTGAGCGAGTTGAACAGGCTTTATTCAAAGCCGCGACTCAGAATACTAATTATGAAGCTGAATATCGGGTGATTCATCCTGATGGCAAAGTGCGCTGGTTGATTGGAAAAGGACGCAGTATTCACAATGCAGCAGGTAAACCTGTGCGGATGTTGGGTGTGGTGATTGATATTAGCGATCGCAAGCAAGCAGAAATTGCTCTGAAACAAAGTGAGATTCGCTACCGTGCCATTGTCGAAGATCAGACCGAACTTATTGCCCGATATTTACCAGACGGCACACTCACTTTTGTCAACCAAGCTTATGCAGTTTATTTTGGACAATCGCCAGAGGTAATGATCGGCAGCCGCTATCAACCGATTATCTTTGAGGCAGATCGAGAGCGAGTTGCTCAATTAATCGCTTCAATTAGTGTCGATAATCCTGTTGTGATTATTGAAAATCGCGTGGTTGTGGCAAATAAGGTGCGTTGGACTCAGTGGCATAACCGAATGCTGTTTGACGAGCAAGGATGCTTTATCGAATTTCAATCGGTGGGACGCGATATTACAGCCCTGAAGCAAATTGAAGAAACACTTTTTCAAGAAAAAGAATTAGCTCAGGTGACGTTGCAATCGATTGGAGATGCAGTTATTACCACAGATGCCTTTAGCAGGATTCAATACCTCAATCCCATTGCAGAATCTCTGCTCGGATGTAGTGAAGCATCTGCACAAGGGTTGCCGTTAAAAGAAGTCTTGAGAATTGTGCATGAAACGACACGGGAGGTAGTTCAGAACCCAATTGAGCAAGCGTTACAAGAAAATCGAATTGTGAGTTTAGCAAACCATACCGTCTTAATTACTGCGAGGGATCAAGAGATTGCAATTCAAGATTCAGCCGCGCCCATTCGCAATCGTGAGGGAGAAGTTATTGGCGCGGTTATGGTGTTTCATGACGTGACGCAGAACCGCCAGCTTTCGCGTCAGCTATCCTGGCAGGCAACCCATGATGCCTTAACCGGATTGGTAAATCGCCAGGAGTTTGAGCGGCGGGTTGAAAAAGCATTGCGCTTTGCTTCTTTAGACTCCCAGGTTTATGCATTGTGCTATTTAGATCTCGATCACTTCAAAATCGTCAATGATACCTGTGGTCATGTGGCTGGAGACGAATTACTGCGCCAAATTACTGCCTTATTGCAGGAGAAGATTCGGAAAACTGACACACTCGCACGCTTAGGCGGCGATGAATTTGGCGTATTACTCACTCAGTGTACATTAGAGGAAGCTTTACGAGTTGCCAAAAATTTGCTTTCATGTGTTCAAGAGTTCCGGTTTGTTTGGCAAGAGCAGGTATTCTCAATTGGAGCAAGTATTGGCTTGGTGGGTATCGACATGAATAGCGAGAGCTTTGCAGAAATTATCAGCACGGCTGACGCAGCTTGCTATACCGCAAAGAACCGCGGGCGCAATCGCGTGTATGTTGCTCAGACTGACGACCAGGAGCGACTGCAACAGCGTGGCCAGATGCAGTGGGTCAGTCGCATTTCTCAAGCCTTGGAAAATGATTGGTTTTGTCTTTATGCTCAAAAGATTGCCGCGATCGCTCCGAAAGAGCAAAACGGCGACCATTATGAAGTGCTGCTGCGGCTCCAGGATGAGCAGGGAAAATTAGTGCTGCCAATGGCGTTTATTCCAGCAGCAGAACGCTACAACTTGATGCACCTAATTGATCGCTGGGTAATTCGGACTCTGTTCAGAAATTGGTCAACGCTTGTTGGCGATAAACAAAGCATCTATGCGATTAACCTTTCTGGCTGTAGCATCAACGACGATCAGTTCTTTGATTTTCTGTATGAGCAGTTTAGCCTACACTCCATCTCACCCCAGTGCATTTGCTTTGAGATTACCGAAACTGTAGCGATCGCCAACCTCGTAAAAGCCAAGCAGTTCATTCAGTCACTTCAACAGATGGGCTGTCGATTTGCGTTAGACGATTTTGGGGTGGGGATGTCATCGTTTGCCTATCTCAAGTCTCTGCCTGTAGATTATCTCAAAATCGACGGCAGCTTTATTCGTAACATTGTCGAGAATCCTGTGGATGATGCAATTGTGACAGCAATCACCCGCATTAGCAGTGTGATGGGTATTCAGACGATTGCTGAGTTTGTGGAGAATAACGCGATTTTAGAGCGAATTAAGGCTCTAGGAATTGATTACGCACAGGGCTATGGCATTGCAGTACCTTGCCCATTAGGGTAGGCGGGGGGCAGAGGGGCAGGGGGGCAGGAAAAAGAGTTTTCTAATTTTTGCACAGATGTGGTAATTGTAACTAATTAGCCGGACATAATATAAGTTCAAGATGCGATCTAGAGTTATGTGTGGTGCGATCGCCTTTGCTAAAGTCATGTAAATTTATCTGTAGTGCGCTTCTCTACAAGAGGGTACGCCAACGTGCAGCGCAAGCGCAATAGACAAGTTTTGTACCTTGCGGAAAGTAACTATCCTTGCTGAGTCTTCTTTAGAAGACTTTAGCTATTAGCCTCAGAATGAATTCTGAGGTGGTTGTTGAAACTGGTGCAAGAGATTCAGTTTTACCAACATCGTGACATTCATTACCAACATCACGACATCCATAGTTAACATCACGACATTTATCCTTAACATCACGACATTCATTATGAACATCGTGATATCCATAGTTAACATCGTGACATTTATCCTTAATATCACGACATTCACTATGAACATCGTGACATCCATAGTTAACATCGTGACATTTATCCTTAACATCACGACATTCACTATGAACATCGTGACATCCATAATTAACATCGCAAGATTTCGGTATAAACTATTCTTCAGTCCCCAGTGCCTATTTCTCAGGCGGACAAAGTTGCTGCACTCCTTGAGGAAGTTGCCGGCATATCTGCTGGAATCCTTGAGGATTAATTTGCCACCAAGCTAATAAGCCCAGACTTGTACCTCCCACAAGCAACGCTAACACTCCCCCCAGCATTGTCAAACCTTTACCCCGCCGTTTTTTAGGTTTTCTCTTGAAGCTTGGTGGCATTACTGGGGTTGGAAATGGTTCCTCTGAAAGATCCAAATTTAGATCCAAATCGAGATCCAAATCTAGCAAAGCTTGCGAACTTTCTGTAAAAGAAGTTGGTTCTTCCAGTTTTTCCAGTTCTCCCGGTTCTGCCAGTTCTTCTTGTTCTTCCTGTTCTCCCAGTTCTTCTAGTTTCTCTTGTTCTTCTTGTATCTCTGCTTCTATAATCTCTTCTGGCAACGCCGGAGTCACAGGTACTAAGTATTCTGGGGAGACACGGCAATAAGTCAGAACAACCGACGTATTATCACGCCCATTCTTTTCGTTTGCCAAGTCAATCCAGTTGCGAACAGCATCTTCAACTGTCATTTTCCCTGCTAACACGGGTATTGCATAATCTTGCCAAGATTGTTCTACCCAGTTATTATCACTTAAACCATCAGAACACAGTAGCAATATGCCATCTTCTTCCACAATAAAACGCTGAACCTTAAGACGCAAAGATTCTGAATTTCTTGTCCCCAATGCTTGAGTTAAGGCACTAGCATCTGCTCTCAAAAGTGCCTTCCGATACAAGCTTTTTGCAAAACGCACTTCCCGCGTTGCCACATCATCATCTACTGTGAGTAGCTGGCAATAATTGCGAGTAATCCAATAAGCGCGGCTATCGCCAACATTAACTAAGTAAAGTTCATGGGTGTTATTTGATTGCCACCCAGTACTTGTTTGTATTCGTTGGGGAACTTGCAACGCCATCACAATGGTTGTAGCCATGCGTTCTCTGCCTTGGCGTTTTTGCTCATTATTACGGGCACAAATCAGATTATTTACTACCCGCAAGCTTGCTTCTAGTTGTTCTTGCAACAACTCTGGTGGTACAAGTGCAGTTTGTTCTGTAACCTCCTTTAGTAAAACGCGAATTTGCAATTTTACAGACTGCACCGCCAACCTACTCGCAACTTCGCCGCCTTCATGTCCGCCAATGCCATCGCAAACTATTGACAAGTGGTGCAATAAAGGTTCATCGAAAGCGGCGGGAAACTCCATCCCCTTGTGAGTGGAGAGGGGCAGTCGCCCCGCCGCTTGGGGCATTGGGCATTGGGCATTGGTAACTTCTTCCCCATGCCCCATGCCCCATTCCCCATGCCCAAAAACTCCATCCACAAGGGGATGGAGTTTTTTATCTAAATCACTCAAAGTATTGGGGTAGCAAGCGTCTTCATTTTGCGCCATAATTGGGCCAATATCTGTAGAGCCTGCCACCTTCAAAACTAATGGTAATTCTGCCGCAGATGCTAGTAGTAAATTATTGAGTTGAATACTAATAGTCTCTAACTCAACCTCAGTTTCACACATCTGCTGGACTATATTCTGTAACCCTTTGGCTACTGATGTTTTTGCAGACGCTACCCAAAACTGCCAACATTCCCCCAGATTTTGTAAACTCAGTTTCTCATCTGTTGGCGTTTGGTAGAGTTCCAACAATCGCACACACCACCCTTGGACTCTCAAATTGTCTACTATCAGTAAACTACGGTTAAGTCCCAATTCTGAGAAAGATTTCCAAAGTTGGAGAATTTGCCACAGCCAATAAACTTGTCGTACCGCCGTTGCTTGCTCCCATGCCTCAACAATAGTTGGATAGATATTTCCTCTCTCATCTATCGGCACATTTTCCAATAAAAGGATATCAGTTGTATCTTCCTCATAACTAGCAAACCCATAAGCTTGGGGCAGATGTAACCGCTCTTGATATAACTGGAGGTAAGGAATTACTTCCGTTGGCAATTCTTCAGGTACATCTGGCGGTAGCCCCGGTTGAGTATCCAGCCAAATCTGGGAACTAATTACTTCATACCTGTCTGCTACCTTTTTGCCTGGTGGAATTTGAGCAGACGATGAGCCAGTAGCCCAAAGATAGCGGTGAACTAAAGGAGTTTGGCAACTGGCACAAACACTATCTCCCATCGGATTAATGGGGCTTTTACAGCCTGGATTTATACAATAAATTATCAGCTGAGTAGAAATCATAAAAGTATAAATTTAATAAACCAATCAACTCGTGAACTTCGGTTAACTTTAGCTGGCAATGACTTGAAGGCTAGAATAGACTGGATTTGTGTACCGCTAGCTACACCTTGTTACTGAAATTAATCAAAATTATTGGTAAAAAAACCAAGTTTTGTTTTCTGTAAATAACTTACGTCTGGCTGTATCTAATCTTAGAAATGCATTTACGTCAATGTAGAGTTTAGGATGGCGCTATGCCAAGTTTTACCTTAATCTGGCTTCTGGCAGGAGCAGTTCTGTGTCTCATGGAACTGTTCTTACCATCGGCGTTTGTCGCCTTCATGATGGGAATTAGCGCTTTTGTAGTGGCGCTGCTGTCTGTAGTAGGTTTGGGAAATGTATGGTTGCAAGTTTTAGTTTGGCTATTACTTTCCACATTATTAATCGTGCTTTCTCGTCGGTTTTTGCAACCGCGACAACGCAAGTCAAAAATTCAGGATGCAGTCATAGCCGAAACCTTAACAGAAATTCCAGCGGGGAAAACAGGGCGGGTTCTGTATGAGGGAAATTCTTGGCAAGCACGATGTGACGATGACAAATTTACCGTAGCACCCCATCAAAGAGTTTATGTGGTTAGGAGAGAAGGTACTACTTTGATTGTGATACCAGAAAATTTGTTGAGTTCTTAGTCATTAGTCATTAGTCATTGGTCATTGGTCGAATGGCACTAAGAAAAGAAACAGCCCTTACTCTGACTGGTTCCCAGCCTAGAGGCTGGGAACCCATTCTGGTAG
>NZ_JAYGHD010000067.1:0-20551 GCF_034932245.1 Nostoc sp. UHCC 0251 | reverse complement strand
CGGCATAACACACCCTACTGAAATATTTTCAGAAATCAAATATGATTCCTATAGATAATTTGTATAACTACTGGGTGAACTCAGTATCTAAGCAGGCTGACCCAATATCAACAAAAAGCGATCGCGATATACTAAACCTAAATTGTAAAAGGAAATAGACCTGATGAACTCTCCTGATAATCAGTATCTACCAGATAATCAACCGTATAAAATTTACGAATTTAAGAAAAGTGATCAGGAAAAAGTCCCTGGTTATTTAGTAGTTAGTACTGCGAAACTGAACGTTGAGACAGAAGAACATAATTCTAATAGGTATTTATCATCAGTTGCTAATCAAAAGTTTTTTAATATCAATGATGGACAAGCTGAACCTTCAGCCCAAGAGATGATTGAGCAAATTGCTAAAAGATTGCAATCAAGCCCCGAACCAGAAATTATTATAAATATTCATGGATATAGTTCTACACCATCGGATACAGAGATAGGCTGCAAAAAGATTTATGAATATGTTAATACACATATTCAGCAACCAAATAAGTATATTTTTATCGGATATAGATGGCCATCAGAAAATCCCACAAAAACGGATGAGTCTGGTTCTTTTGGGCAAAAGCTAATCAACGCATTTTCTTCTCTACCAACTTTACTAGCTATCAATTTAGGTTTGGGACTAACATTTAGTATTGGGTCTGCCATAGTTTTATTATTCCTAAATATTTTGAGTAATAGCGCTGTCCACTTCTTCACAGCGATATTAATTTTATCTGGAATTGTATCTTCAGTTATTTTTACATTAATTATTCTCAGGATATCTACTTATTTTCGTGATACATATAGAGCAAGTAATTATGGAGTTACAGATTTAGTTGAATTAATTAGACAGCTCGATCATACTGTAAAGTTACCTGCAAACAAACGCATTAAATTATCTTTTATTAGTCATAGCATGGGTTGTTTTGTAGTTACAGATGTAATTCGTATTCTCTCTGATGTTTTTGACGTTAAATCTATTAATAAAAAACCGGATTCGGATATTGGTAATGTATTTCGATTAGGTAGACTTGTGCTAGTTGCACCTGATATACCTGTAGAAAGTATCTTGCCAGGACGTGCTAATTTTCTTCGCTCTTCTTTACGTCGCTGCGAAGAAGCTTATATATTTTGTAATGAAGGAGACTTAGCATTACGATTTACCTCTACTGCCGCCAATTATTTTAGTTTTCCAGCGCGAACTCGTATTAGTGGATACAGGCTTGGTAATATAACAGTTAAGCATTTTAACAATAAAAATGATTTAGTGGGACACACACCCAGATATGGAGTTGTTAATTTACACAAACAAGAATATGGCAAAGGTTATAGGCTTGATAACCCTTATAAATATTTAGAAATTCGTTCTTCTAACCGCGAGCATAGAAGACTTGAAGACATAACTGAAATATCAGAAGGGTCAGTACCCGCAGATTTATTTACATATTTTGACTGTACAGATTATAAAGATAATCAGATTAATCAGATAGGAATTGTTAGTTCTGCCATCCAAAAGCCAGCGATAAATTTTGGTAATTATATTTCCCTAACCTTCGCATTTATTCGGAAGTCTATTAACAATAGAGATCCTCAAGGTGTTGATACCCACACGGGCTATTTTGCAGGTGGTTTTAGCCAGAAAGCTATCTATGAATTAGCTTTTTTAGGATTTCAAGGATTTTTGCTATCTTTGTCAATTCAAGGAGACGAGTCAGAGCAAATTAGTCTTTTTTCCCAAAAATGCCAGGAAAAGCAAATTCAAGTGATTCTTGCACCGCAAATTTATCAACAAAAGACTCAAAAGACTCAAGATTAGATAATTTACGCATCACACCCCATAAAAAAAAGGAGGCAGTTACTAACTACCTCCTGACAAATTAAAGCTTGGATGGGCTGAGAAATGCTTTGATAGCAAGCTAACAACTCAGCTAGCTGCTCAAAAACATAGTCAAGACCACTCCCAGGATAATCGATCCAGCGCCAAGGATGAATGACCAGAAGCGATGGTAACTGTTGACAATGGTGCCATTTTCACTTTGGAGTTGAATCAGATCCATCCAAGGTGCAACACCCCGACGGAACCAACCTACCGCCCCAACTTGTTCACCAATCAAGCTTTGAACTCGCTTCATCCCAAACAGAAAATTGCCGATGGGGCCAAAACGTGAGGCGTAATGCAGATAAAGCATCCCACTACGATCCTGAATTTTTAAATCGGAACCAAACTTATAACCAGCGTCGCCACGACCAATTAATTGACCTTCAAGTTTTGCAGGTTGTCCGCGCAACGGGCTGGCGTAGGGGTCTGACATCAGGGTGAGAATGTCAGTTTCTGGTGCTTGTTTGTAGCCGGGGAACATTACCAAGGCTTTAACAATAATCCCCATCCCTAAGCCAATTAGTGGCGCACCTAATGCTAAACCTGTGTTTGGGGAACTTGACCACAGAATTACACCCATTACCAAGCCAACAAAGAAACCAATTGTTTCAGCGCCATACAGCACAACATCTAAAAAGAAGTTACCGTAAAGCCTACTTTTACTCAGAGTTTTACCTTCGCCTACAACTCGCCCCATATCAAACTCAGTCGGTAAACCCAATTGTTCGGCATAGGTGCTTAACGCACGAACTCGTTTACCTGTCAAGGGATGAGTTGAATTTAACTCCATCCACCATCCCCAAGGGTTAAACATATCCCACAGAAAGACGCGACCAATTTTTTGCGGGTCGGATGCAATGCGGTAGGCGGTTCCTGTGGAAGCGGCGGCTTTATGGTCATAGATACCCAAGGCGCGAGTTCCTTCAATTAAACGGCTGGGTTCTTGTGTCCGTGAACCTTCTTCTAATATGCCGTAAGCAATCTTTACCAAAGCGCGGGATAATCCATTGGGATTACCTGTACTTTCTGCTGCAAAGTGGTCAGCAAAGTATTCTCGTGTCCGAGAGAGGTACAGCAGTAGATAAGTACCAATGACATAAAACACGTAAGCAACTAAACCAGCAGTTTGCATAGCATCTTTAATTTTGCTATCGCCACCACGCCCAAGTCTTCTGGCTGTGCTGTAAATCAGGTAGCAAATTTGCACTAAGGTAGAAGCTACAGTCATCACTGCAAAGTCCCAGTGGACAATGTGCCCTAATTCGTGAGCGTAGACGGTAGCAATTTCATCATCATCCAAATATGTAAAAAGTCCCTGACTGACTACTAAACGGGCACTGTTAGGCAATGAGCCATAAGTAAAAGCTGTGGGGTTTTGGTCATTAATAATTCCTAGCCGTGGTGTTTTGAGATGGTTCTGCTGACAGACTTGGCGAATAACTTTAGCTGTTTCTGGACTGAGGGTTTCAACTTCTGCTAACTCTACCCAGCGAGTTTGGTAAAGCCATCTCTGGGTTAAGTCCATGAGAAATGGAGACAGAAAAAAGGCGGCGATATTAAAAACTAGGGTAATACCAATAGCGATCGCTAATCCTTGGAGGGGATCGTTGCTACCCAAAATAAATACTAAGCTCAAACCTAAAGCGAAGACCATGCCAAACAACAAGGTCATGGTGACACCAGAAGCTAAGGCTAAACTACCACCCACACCCCCCATTGCTAATTTCATCCCAGTAGTGGCGGCGCGACCAGCTTTTTGGCTGGCGTTGGATTGGGTTGCTGGCGTTTGCCGGAAGGATTGACTAGCTTGTTCAGCCCAAATCCGAGCTTGTGGGTTTTCACTCATCATTAACTTTTGACACAGGATTTTGGCTTTTTCGATTTCGCCTGTGGCTTGATAGGCTTTCATCAGCCACATCTGTGCTGAAAGATAATCTGAGGAATCATGATCAACGCAACCGTGGCTGAATTGTTCAAGTAATTCAACCGCTTCTTGATAACGTTTTTCTTTTAAGGCATCTAATCCAGATTGCAATGACATAGAATCTCCCTAGCAAAGGAGTGGTATTTGATCTATCAATACTCAATAGATCCAGCGATCGTCACTGCAATTTCGTAAAAATTTAAATACGGGCAGTATAAATTAGTTACTTAAGTAAAAGACTAGAGAAACATGAATTACTATGTATCTCTAGCCTGGGTACGCATAAATCATTTTTAAGGCTTTCAAATAATGCCTGTAATAATACTTAGGATGTTTATATAGTAATTAAGTTGCTACGTTTGCGTTCTCTGTGTTCGGTAATCATAGAATAAATGTTTTGAACTAAATCTTGCTTCACCCGATCAGAGTAATCATTGATTACCCAAATGGTTCACCCGATTGGGGGAAGACGATAAGCAATGTTGAACTCAGATTGATAAGATGAAGAAAAGGTAAAGATTTGTGCTATGACTATTTTTAACATTGCGAATCCCCTGGTTGCGATCGCAGGGCAAACCCGTCAAGCTGCAAGTAAGCTAGCGATTCTCTCCACTGAGGCAAAAAATCAAGCACTTGTTGCGATCGCCCAAGCTTTAGAATCAGCTAAAGACGAAATTTTACAAGCAAATGTTGCTGATTGTGAAGCTGCTACTGCCGAAGGAATTCCCAAACCACTTTATAAGCGCTTGCAGCTAGATGAACATAAATTAAGAGATGCGATCGCTGGGGTACGAGATGTTGGTAAGCTAGCTGATCCTGTTGGGAAAGTGCAGATTCACCGCGAACTTGATACTGGTTTAATTCTTAAGCGAATTACTTGTCCTTTAGGCGTTTTGGGGATTATTTTTGAAGCACGTCCAGAGGCGGCGATTCAAATTGTTTCCTTAGCGATCAAATCGGGAAATGGTGTAATTCTTAAATGCGGAAGGGAAGCGGTGCGTTCTTGTGAAGCAATAGTCAAAGCAATTAAGCAAGGATTATCTCAGACTGCTGTTAACCCTGATGCAGTACAGTTGCTAACAACTAGAGAAGAAACTTTAGAACTTTTGAAATTAGATAAATATGTAGATTTAATTATTCCTAGAGGTTCTAATTCCTTTGTCCGGTTTGTGCAGGAAAATACACGGATTCCTGTATTAGGTCACGCCGATGGTATTTGTCATCTTTATATAGATAAAGCCGCTGATCTTTTTAAAGCAGTTCCGATTACCGTCGATGCCAAAGCACAATATCCTGCTGTTTGTAATGCGATTGAAACTTTGCTTGTTCACTCCTCTATTGCTACAGAGTTTTTACCAAAAGTTGCTGAGGCTTTGCAAGAACGCCATGTGGAATTAAGAGGTGATCAAAGCACCTTGGAACTTTTGCCTAATATCATCGCGGCAACAGAACAGGACTGGGAAACAGAGTACAGCGATTTTATTTTGTCGATTAAGATTGTAGATTCTTTAGAAGGTGCGATCGCCCATATTAACGAATATGGTTCTCGTCATACTGACGCGATTATTACTGAAGATTCAACCGCTGTTGAAACTTTCTTTGGATTGGTAAATTCAGCCAATATATTCCACAATTGTTCCACCCGTTTTGCTGATGGCTTCCGCTATGGTTTCGGTGCAGAAGTAGGGATTAGTACGCAACAAATGCCTCCTCGTGGACCTGTTGGTTTGGAAGGGTTAGTGACATACAAATATCAAATGACTGGCGATGGTCATATTGTCGCTACTTACACCGGGGCTAATGCCAGAGCTTTTACTCATCAGGATTTTGAGATAGATTTTTAACTATGGGATAGTGCAAAAATAACCCGTTTTTAATTTGGCGAGTTTCAAAAAGAATTCAAAGCCTCTCTTTTGCAAAAGAGAGGCTTTCCATATAAATAATTCCACTAACATCTCGTTCCCAGGCTCTGACTGGGAATGCCTAATGGGAGGCTCCGCCTCTTGACTTGCGGCAGCAGCCCAATGATGGGCATTTCCAGCCAGAGGCTAGAAACGAGGTTTTAAAAGAGTTTTTGCTTAAGTTGACACGTATGGGCAATGCCATGCCTCTACGAGAAATCTATATGTAGCAGAGTTTTCGTGAATTGATATTAGGCAGTCTTGTGTTTACTAATCATCCCTTCGATCAGTAACGCTTTTTTTCTTTGCCATGTCTTCACAAGCATATATTGTGGGCATCATAATCCTAAACCAAATATATCAGCTAGCAGCCATAAAACTTTTTGGCAGCAAGTTTTCATTTACAACTATAGTATCGACCTATGGAAGATAGTTCTAGACGTTATCTCTTTGTTTATCAATATATTTTGTCCATTAAGCTGATTTGGCGATGCCTACAGATTCAATTGGGAGTTATCTGTAGCGTAAGTGTTTGGACATTATCAGAAGCTCAGTTACAAGCTGCCCAAGTACATCAGATATGGAAATCACCTTCAGAATTAACTGAGCGAGTCATCAAAGGAAATTCTGAGTCGGTAAAGCAATACTCAAAACTTAGAACTCACAGAGATTTCAAAGCAGGGAGTTGGGCCGATAGCACAACGTTAGCGAGTCTGCGAGTGTTTGGCGAACTGAACTTTGGGGAATTATCGATGCCGCTCCCCTATCGATTAGAGCCAAAACCTATTTTGATTGCGGCCCCCGAAAACTTCAATCCTGATTTGCGATTACCGCCAGCGCTACCCGAACCACCGCCGAATCCTAGCCCACCAACAACTCCCACCGAGCCAGGAACGCCGAATGCAGTTTTAGAAAGTATCTATACGGACTATCGCTATGACACAGACAACTTTGGCCAAACCAATTTATTCTTTGAACCAACGGCTAATTTTCGATTGAATAATGGTAATAAAATATTTTTCAAAACAGGTTTTAACTTCTTTGAGCAACGCGGTGTTGAATCAGTTACTAATTTTCCCTTGCAAGTTGGATGGCAGGGAAAAATTGGGCAAGTGACTCTGCAAACAGCAGCCGGAGTCGATGTGTTCAATCGTTTACCTACAGCTATCAATCTCAATGCTAAGGTTGAGGTTCCCATTTCACTGCCGCGAGTTTCCTCATCCGGTCAATTGCTATCGGTAGTAGTACTATCAGGTAATTTGGAACAAGGGCCTTATAAATCTAATGCTCGAACTTTAGACAATCAAATTACTGCTTGGCGATTTGGGCCTGATTTATACTGGCAGATTGACCGTAACACCAGCTTGTTTTCATCGTTGCGTTTGGGTAGTTACAACGATGGTAATGCTGAGGTGCAGTCATTTAGTAGGCTAGAGCGCAAGTTTGGGCAGTTTTCTCTGGCAGCTAACTTATTCAATTGGAGTTTTGATCGCAATTTAGAACGCACAAGTGGCTATTTTTCTCCACCAGATTTCCTAGTTTACAACGCTGAGGTGGCTTGGCAAGGAGATATTGCTAAGTTCTTACGCTGTCGCCTCGCTGCTAACTTAGGACAGCAGCGGCTTCAAGGAGAATTTGACAACGCCTACACCTATCAAACGCGCTGTACAGCAAAGCTTTCACCAAATATAGAAGCAGACCTTGGCTATAGCTTTAGTAATGTCCGAAATCAAGAAACTGGGGGAAGTGCCTACGGTGGTAATTCCTTGACAGGAAAATTGCGGGTCAAATTTTAGGAGTTACTAAATAATTCGTAATTTATAAGCTCAAAAATTAAAGCACCAATTCTGAATTTTTAATTTTTAATTCTCAATTTTAGCAACGACTTTAGCCGGAGATCAGACTTAATAATGAAAGCACCATTACCTGATAACGAAACACAGCGAATCGAATCTCTTTTGGAGTATAAGATCCTCGATACTGATGCGGAAGCTGGTTTTGACGACCTTACCCGTTTAGCTTCCTATATTTGTGGAACTCCCATTGCCTTAATCAGTTTAATTGATAGCGATCGCCAGTGGTTCAAGTCAAAAGTTGGTTTGGATGCTCTAGAGACACCGCGAGACTTGGCATTCTGCGCCCATGCTATTCTGCAACCTGAGGTTTTTGTTGTGCCTAATGCCACAGAAGACGAAAGGTTTGCTACAAACCCGTTAGTCACCTCTGACCCTAATATTCGGTTTTATGCTGGTGTACCACTAGCTAACGCTGAAGGATATGCACTAGGAACGCTTTGTGTAATTGACCGTGTACCAAGAAACCTCTCTCCAGAACAAGTTGAAGCATTACGAATTCTAGGTCATCACGTAATCAAGCAACTAGAAATGCGTCGCACTTTAGCAAGTTTAGTATTGGCAAGTCATACACATAAACAGGCACAGAAGGGACGCAAACAATTTTTTAAAAGAGTAGCCGGAGGGTTTGGGTTAGCATCGGTAATTTTAGTTTTGATTGGCGTAATTTCTTATCAAAATACACATACATTAATTAATACAAGTAATCAGGTACAAAAAACCCAAGAGAAAATCAATAAACTGGAAGAATTACTGTCCGAGATGAAGGATGCTGAGACTGGACAACGCGGTTATATTCTCACTGGGCAAGAAAGTTATCTGGAACCTTATCAAGCAGTAGTTACAAACATCGATCCAAAAATTGCAAAATTGAAGGATTTAATTGCAGATCAACCTAGCCAAAAAAAGCAGTTTGCAACCCTTGAATCTCTGATAGCTGAAAAACTTGTCATACTCAAGCAGACTATATACCTGCGTCAAAATCAGGGATTCGAGGCAGCGTTGCAGATAATCCAGACGAATCAGGGAAAACATCTCATGGATGATATCCGTAAGACCATCCATGAGATAGAGAATGAGGATAAAAGTCTGCTTAAACAGCAGTCACAAACTGCAAAAGCCAGTGCTAAAAACACGATTTTGACACTTGCGATCGCTATTTGTTTAAGTTTTCTGATTCTGGCTATAGTTTACTACTTGATTTCTCGTGAGGTCAGAGAGCGTAAATTAACAGAGGAAACACTAAACATAGAACGCAACTTTATCTCAGCAGTCCTTGATACAGCCAGCGCTTTGGTAATAGTTCTTGACACACAAGGGCAAATCGTTCGCTTCAATCAAGCTTGTGAACAAACAAGTGGTTACTCATTTGATGAGGTGAGAGGAAGGCATTTCTGGAACCTGTTTTTACTTCCTGAACAGGTAGGGCTGGTTAAAGGAGTTTTTGAGCAGTTGCAATCTGGTGAAGGGCCCAAAAAGTACGAAAGCTATTGGGTAACTAAGGATGGCAGTCGGCGGCTTATTGCTTGGACTAACACTACCTTGCAAGACTATGAGGGTTGCGTTGAATACATTGTTGCCACGGGTATTGACATCAGCGATGTTTACGAGGAACTGCGTTTACGCAAACGAACTGAACAACATTTGAAAGCACAGTACTCTACAACACGCGTCTTAGCAGAGTCAACTACAATCGACGAAACCATGCCCCAAATCCTGCAAGGAATCTGCGAAAGTTTGGGATGGACTTTTAGTGAATTTTGGATAGTAGATCAGCAAGCAAATCTACTGTCCTTGCTAAATACATGGTATAAAATCTCCTTTGAGATGCAAGAATTTGACGTCCTCAGTCGGCAGACTACGTTTGCACCAGGAATTGGGCTGCCTGGTCGTGTCTGGGCTAGTGCTGAACCTGTTTGGATTGCTGATGTCGTCAAAGATCAGAATTTCATCCGCTCTCAAATTGCTGCCCAAGCAGAACTACACGGAGCTTTCGGTTTTCCGATCTGTGGTGGTAAAAAAATCCTCGGTGTCATTACCTGTTTTAGCCATGAGATCCAGCAAGCTGACCCAGATTTGGCAACAGTCATGAATTCTATTGGTGAGCAAGTAGGGCAGTTTATCGAGCGCAAGCAGGCAGAAGAAGAACTTCAACGGCAAAACTTGCGATCGCAACTATTTACTGAAATCACCCTCAAGATTCGTCAGTCTTTGCAAATCAAAGAAATTCTTCAAATCAGTGTTACAGAGGTACAAAAAATTCTCCATAGCGATCGAGTTTTGATTTATCAACCTTTGGCAGATGAATCTGGAGCCACCATCGTTGAGGCAGTAGTTTCTGGCTGGCTGGCAATTAAGGAGAAAGAGCTAACCCGTGCTTACTTTCAAACGGAATATACACAGCAGTACTATCTACAGCAGTTCCGTCAAAAACGGAATCTAGGGCTTGCTGATTTGGATCTAGTCGAAGTCCAAAAAAGCCACATGGAATTACTGCAACAATTTGGAGTCAAGTCCAATTTGGTCATACCGATTCTGGTCAAAGAAGAACTCTGCGGTTTACTGATTGTCCATCAGTGCGGCAGTTCCCGCCACTGGTCTAGCTTTGAAACTCATCTTTTACGACAAATAGCCGATCAAGTAGGTATTGCCTTAGCCCAAGCCCAAATGTTAAACGCAGAAACTCAACAGCGACGAGAACTTGAAGTTGCCCGTCATCAAGCTGAATTAGCTTCTAAAACCAAAAGTGCCTTTTTGGCGAACATGAGCCATGAAATCCGAACTCCGATGAATGCTGTGTTGGGCATGACAGGCTTAATGTTAGAAACTCCCCTAAACTCCGAGCAACGCGATTTTATTGAAACAATTCGCATTAGTGGCGACGCTCTCTTAAGCCTAATCAACGAAATTTTGGATTTATCCAAACTTGAGGCTGGGGAAATGGCATTAGAAACTCTAGATTTTGACTTATCTACCTGTGTGGAAGAGGTGTTGGAATTGTTGGCTCCCCCAGCCCATAATAAGGGATTAGAAATTGCCGCGTTAATCTATCCCAATGTCCCCACCCAGCTGCAAGGTGATGCTGGCCGCCTGCGGCAAATTCTCATGAACCTAATCAGCAATGCGATCAAGTTCACTAGCAATGGAGAGGTAGTACTACGAGCAGAATTGCGTTCGCAAAACTCTACTACAGCCACCATCCATTTTGCCATCACAGATACTGGTCTTGGCATTACCTCTGAAGACCAATGCAAACTCTTTACGCCATTTACCCAAGTAGATGCTTCCACCACCCGCAAATATGGCGGTACAGGTTTGGGATTAGCCATCTGCAAGCAACTGGTGAGTTTAATGGGAGGAGAAATTGGCGTAGACAGTCGGTTGGGCAAAGGATCTAAGTTTTGGTTTGAAGTAACTTTCGCCCAGCAACTTCACCCTATTTCCTTAGAAAGTGATGGCTTCGCCAACGCCAAGGGCGAACGCGGACTTCTGACTAATCGGCGCTTGTTAGTAGTGGATGATAATGCTACTAATCGCAAAATCATCCATCATCAAGCTATTCGTTGGGGAATGCAGGTAGATCAAGCTGCTTCGGCTGCTACTGCCCTGCAAGCTATTGAGAAGGCTGCCAAGCAGAAAAATCTATATGACGTTGCTGTGATTGATATGCAAATGCCAGAAACAGATGGCATGACTTTGGGAGAACAAATTAAAGCAAATTCAGCGATCGCTGGGCTACCTTTGATTATGCTTACCTCTACTAATCAACGGGATGAAATCCAACGAGCGCTAAAAATAGGATTTGCGGCTTATTTGATCAAACCTGTTAAACCGTCCCGACTCCTCGATACCATCATGACTATTTTAGGAACGCAGATGGAACAAGAGGAGCCAGAATTTAAGAGTCAAGAGTTAAAAGTGAAAAATTACGAAAACAATAGCAACTCTCATTCTTCTTTCCCTGACTCACCCAAACTTAGCAGTTCGACTACGCTCACTGCTAAAACTGAGCGAAGCCGAAGTTTTAGAATTCTCTTAGCTGAAGATAATCTGGTGAATCAAAAAGTTGCCTTGAAGCAACTCCAAAGCCTGGGTTATAGCGCTGATGTCGCTGGTAATGGAAAAGAAGCCTTGCAACTATTAGAAAAAATTCCCTACGATTTAATTCTGATGGATTGCCAAATGCCAGTTCTCGACGGTTTTGAAACCACAAAAGAAATTCATCGTTGGCAAGAAAGTAGGTTTGTCAATGGTTGTCGTCCTGTAGTAATTGCGATGACAGCTAATGCCATGAAAGAAGATCAACAAATGTGTCTAGATGCAGGAATGGACGACTATCTAAGCAAGCCAGTAATGAAAGAAAAATTGGCTGTGGCGCTAGAGCGTTGGGGAAGTGTGATATTCAAGGAGAAAGAAACTTCTACAACGGATGTAGGTTCAGTTAACCTCCCAATTGATTGGGAACGCTTGCATCAACTCTCAGAAAACAATCCAGAATTTGAATTAGAACTACTGCAAATATTTGTTGAAGATATTCAACCTCGTCTAGAGGTACTTAAAATAGCGATCGCAGATTATGACTTTGAGCAAGTAGCACTCCAAACCCATCAAATTAAAGGTGCTAGTGCCAATGTTGGAGCTATAACCATGCATCTAGCAGCAGAAAAGCTAGAACAATTAGCTCACAAGCAGGAACGTCGAGGTAGTACTAATTTAATTTCAGAGTTAGAAGAGTTTGTTAAACTTATCCAAGAGTTTTTAATCAGGACTCTTAGTTCTTAAGTACAGACGCGATTAATCGCGTCTCTGCAAACTCCTGCTGTAAATTTAGTAATATTTACCAATAAATAAACAGTAACGATTATCTACTGTTGGCTCATAACTCAACTTGTCCGCAATAACGGACATGATTTTTAAACCACGACCACGCTCTCGCTCATTCTCCTCAAATTCAGATGCTTGTTGTAGTTGCCGCTCTAAGTCAAAAGGTTCACCTTGAGACCAAATGCAAATTTCTATGTATTCATCTAACCGCATAGCTTCTATTTCAATAGGAGTTTCAATAGGTAAATTTCGGTGGGCATGTTCAACAATGTTAGTAAAGCCTTCCATCATAAGAGTTTGACATTGCCACCAAATTTGTTTATTGGGAATAGGTGGTTGATTTATCTGCTCGAACCAAGACAACACTTGAGGCGATGCTGTTAGGTCTGTGTTGACTTTTAGATAAATTTTGTTTTTCACTTTTTAACCAATAAAATATTTTGAGATGATCATATTCGGTAATTAATTTATTTAATTTGAGTATTTTCACTATACATTCAAAACTGAATTGCATATAAGTTGAATAGGAGCAATTGCTTACTTGAGTAAAATTTAATTTATGTTTAAAATTTTGGTTATTGATGATGACCCGATAGTGCGAGCAGTACTGAAAAAAACCCTCCAAAATCAAGGTTATCATACCACTGTAGCCAGCAATGGCGAGGAAGGAATTACACAAGCAAAATTACTACGTCCTGCTCTGATTATCTGTGACTGGATGATGTCCCAGCTAGATGGATTAGAAGTGTGTCGTCGAATTAGAGCAGATTCAGAGTTGGCAACTACTTTTTTTATTCTATTGACGGCTAGGGGAGCAGCTCGAGGAGAAGAGGAAGATAGAGTTAAGGGACTTGATGCTGGAGCAGACGAGTTTGTTTCTAAACCAATAGAGATGAACGAGTTGAAAGCACGGGTAAGAGCAGGGCTAAGATTACACCAGCTAAATCAAGATTTACAAAGTCAAAAAGAAGCTTTGGAGACACTAAATCAAGATTTACAAACCCAAAAGCAAATTTTGGAAGCAGAATTAGCTGAGGCCGCTGATTATGTGCGATCGCTTCTACCCTCACCACTTGTAGGAACAGTAACTACAGAAAATCTGTTTATTCCTTCAGCACAGCTAGGGGGTGACTGCTTCGATCATCATTGGATTGACGAGGATAATTTGGCAGTTTATTTATTAGATGTGTCAGGTCATGGGGTGGGTTCAGCCCTTTTATCTGTATCCGTGCTGAATGTTCTGCGATCGCAATCTCTACCAAACACTAACTTTTGTCAACCCAGCGAAGTCTTAAAAGCGCTTAATCACGCCTTCCAAATGAGTAAGCACGGTGATAAATACTTCACAATCTGGTATGGAGTTTATCACCGCCTTAAACGTCAACTTATTTATGCCAATGCCGGACATCCACCAGCTTTGCTGTTATCTAATACCTCTACAACAAGCATCCAAATTAAACAGCTAAGTTCTTTAGACCTACCAATTGGCTTTTTACCTGATATTCAATTTGAAGATGCTGTTTTTGAGATTGAAGAAAACAGCACCTTATACATCTTTAGCGACGGTGCTTATGAAATTAATCAGTCAGATGGCAAAATTTGGGGTATTGATGCTTTCATTGACTTACTAACAAAATATAGCCTGAGAGATACGTGTAACCTAAATCAACTATTAGCGAACATTCTCACCTTAAATGCTCAAGATAATCTTGATGATGACTTATCTTTGGTAAAAGTTAACTTTGGTTAGTATAGTCAAATATGCAGATTCAAATTTTGTAGTGTCTACTAGCTAGCTGACTGTATTGCCAATACTTGGCTATTGAATTCATCCTGGTCAGTAAACACTTGAAAAATCCTATCCATTTTAGTCAATTCAAACAACATCCTGACTTGATCGTTGAGAGAACAGACAAACATTTTACCATTAGCATTTCGCACCATTTGCATTACTGATACTAAAGCACCTAAACCAGAGCTATCGATAAATTTTAATTCTTTCATGTCAAGCAACAAAATATCGGCTCCGGTTGCCACAGTGCCGCTAATTTCACGACGCAGTTCATTACCTCTAATCCCATCCAAAATTCCAGATAATTCTATTACTGTTACACTCAAGCTCATGATTTTTACCTATTATTTGATTTCAAAAAATGTATCTATATTTTGGCATTGACATAAGGTAAACCGCAATAGGAATAACATACTTTTATGTTTTATATACAATAGAACACAATTGATTGCTTGGTGATGTTTAGCTGTTGCAGTAAAAAAGCTAGCATCCACACATTGGCGGTAAATTTCAATAGCTTCATTCAAAGTAACCATCTTAAGACTCTTTCCGAGGTTGCCAAACAGATGCGCGGATGATCACCGACAAAAGTAACAAGTTATATATAGCCCATACACTATTGAGTAGGTGAACTTCAGGAGAATTTAAATGACCACTTACAAAACGGTAAAGGCTCCATAACATCCCCAGGATAGTAAGGATAAAAACAGCTAACTGTGGCCAAACCAACCGGAGATAAATCCCGGATTGCCGTTGCTTGGGAGTTACTTGAAAATTTATTTTTTGTCCTGTAAACACACTCCATACGGCTTGAATTAGCAGGGGAAATAAAGCGATCGCATATTGTTCGGAGCGCCAAACTTCACTAGCTGGAATGCCCCATGTAGCTGCTAGGAAAGTGAGACGGTTGACAATAAAAGCTGGGAAGAAGTGTAGGGCAAAGTCAGTACCGTAGGCTTTAACTGGAACAATGTCCGTAAAAAAATAAATAATTGGACAACAAATAAAGATCAGAGTTGCAAAACCAGAGAAATAACTATACATCGTCTTAAAATATTGCAACCTTTGCCAAAATGTTAGCCCTGATTTTGTCAGTGGATTTTCCCTTACTAACACTTGGATAGTTCCTTGTGCCCAGCGTAGCCGCTGTTTAAGAGTAGAACTCAGATCATCTGGTGCTAAACCTTCTGCCAAAAGTTCATTGTGATAAATAGATTTCCAGCCAGCACTATGCAGACGCATGGCTGTATTCATATCTTCGGTGATGCTATTACTCGATACCCCACCAACTAAATCGAATTCATCTAAACGCTTTTCATCTTTGGCAAATTCATCAGCAAAATTTTGTAGTCCTACACTAACTAATGCTTCACGCTTTAGTATTGCATTTGTGCCTGTATAGAACGCAGCATTCATGCCATCTTTACCTTGTTGAAGTGGCCCATAAAATAAATTTGCTCGATGTCCAAAAGGATCGCCTGGAGGAATATTGTAAAAATCTTGGCGGGTCTGGACAAAAGCAATTTGATTCTGGTCGTATTTCCCTGTTGAAAGATTGTAGGTATAGAAATAAGGCAGAACTCGCTTAATAAAATTTGGCTTGGGAATATGATCAGCATCGAGAGTAACAATAAAATTTCCTGCCGTTTCCCCAGAAAAAATTGCGTAATTGATGTTTCCTGCTTTAGCATGATGCGCTACGCCAGGTGTCTTGGGACGAGCAATGTAGCGAAATCGGGAGAGTTCTAGCAGTTCCAGTTCTTTCTTGCGAATAGTTTCTTCTAAAGCTTTCTTTTCAGTAATTAGGCGTTCGTTAATACTTTGATGCTGTGGAGGCAACCAAAGAATAAACTGTCGCAGACTTTGGACAAATTCGCTAGTAAACTGCTTCGCCTCTGATTCTGATGATTGCAGCCATTGTTCAGCAGCTTGAGTATTAGGTGTTAAATTTTCCAGTTCTTTCAAGCGCTCTAGCAAACAAGAGTGTTCTGCATCAATCCGATTTGCTTCTTGTTGTAGTTGTGGTGACTGCAAATCCTCAATACACAATCTTTGTGTCATAGCCCGCATATCAGCCGAGTTGCCGTCATCCAGGACATAAACGCATAACTTTGTTGGCGGGTAATCCATTGCTAGAGCAGCTTTGGCAGTTTCTTCTACAATTTCCGGCGGCTCGTTGTAGCAGGTTACAAACACATCTACTGTTGGCCAGTCTGATCTGGGTAGAGGTGGGATCATCTGGTCGAGAGACTTAACCTGTCGCACTAAAGGACGCCATAACCCAATCACAAACATTACCCCGCCGAAATAGCTATAAATTTCTGCTATCAGCAAAGGAATAGAGATCCACAGCGCATCAAAATTGATGGAATGTGTGACGCGCCATTGCAAATACCAGATACCAAAAATTAAATTGATTTCTGCTAGATAGCGAAATAACAGCGTTCTTTTTTTGAGTGATGAGCGACTGTTACCGGGAAACTTTGAGGAATTATCAATAAGAGAAACTGAAGTCATCTTAGTAATATTTTAAATTTTAGATTGTGAGAGAGTTAATCGTAGTTGTTTTTAGCACTTTGTTTATTAAAGTCAGGACTTACGCAAAAATTGCTAATACGTAAGCCCTATCTCCATTTAAATTATCTGCATACTCTCAGAACAAGTATTCCCTAGTTGAATTCATTACTAACAACCTATTACCAATTACCAACGCAATATTACTGGGTAGGGGTAGTGAAAAAGAACGCGGGGACGCGTCGCAATACTTTTCGGTTAAGGGGGAAAGGGGAAAGGGAAAGGTTTTAATTCACCTTTCCCCCTTACCCTTTAACCTTTTCCCAGACCAAAAGAGAGATTAGACCTCTTGCAAAAGTGCTTTTTGCAAGAGGGGAAAAAGGGTAAAGGTTAAAGGGGAAGGGGACAATACAGAACTTTTCCCCCTTCCCCCTTCCCCCTTTCCCTTTTCCCGACTTATGCAAGAAGTCTATTGTTAGGCTTATCCGAAAAGTATTGGGACGCGTCGCGTCTTTGCATCCCTGCGTCTAATTATCCTTAGTGTCGGTTGCTACCTGAAACCCAGTAACTTCCAGAACTATCAGAAATTAATCTGGTTTGTTGTGTGGCATTATTAGGTAAACCTCGCCCAGAATCTCCTTTGCTAACAGCTTGCCACCAAGGAGATTTCATGTTGGTAGCCGGACGAATTAGGGGTTGTTGATTCATCACTTTGTACAGCAAGGATTGCAAAATCATACTGTTGGTGCTGCTAGTGAAACCAATTGCTGTTTTACCTGTGGCTTCATAGAAACCCTCATAAAATCCGGTTAATGGATTGTATAAGTCAGTCGTTCCTTGCAGTAACTGTTGACTATACTTGTTTTCTGGAAGCAAGGCATGATAGGCGAAAGCGACTGCTGTACTTACCAATCGCCCTTTTGGTACAGGTTGACCGTCATCTCCTACAGCCACCCAAGACTCACCCTGCCCAGTAATTGAACTGTGGACAGTGTAAGGTTTACGATCAATCAAGGTGGTAGCTGAGGCTGTGAGAGTAGCAGTCCGACGGTAACGTTCAGCTTGCGCCTGGAAAATTGGCTCAAAGAGCGATCGCATTTTTGGATCTAGTCCAAACTCCAATGCATAGAGTAAGAAAGGATTACTAACTGTGTATTGGTTAACTTTAGAGTTAGTATCCGCGCGACGACGTTGGAGAGGTACTTTCACTCCCTCTACTGAAGCTGTTTGATATTCACCGCCAACAGCAGAACGTTCAACATTAAATCCCCATAATTGAAAAGCACGGGCTGCATATTCTTCATAACCCAAACGGGTTTCGGGGTTTACGCGGGTAAGCGATCGCCCATCTTGTTCTTTGGTGGTTGTAGCACTAGAAAGAATACCTTCACGCACCACACGTAAATATGACCAATCCAGCACAATTTTATCTACGGCTGCCGTATATTCTGGATGACAGGTTTTTAAGTTGTAAAGTGCTGCCAGCATTCTACCTAAATCTAAAGCTGACCAGCCGTTTCCTTCTGGAATTGGATTTCCACCGTAATCTACTGATTGCAGTGTTCTGGTATTGTAACCTCGACCAGGTAACTCTCCAGCAAATAACGGTAACTTTGTCAATGCTGCTAAAATATGCCGGGTGCGCCGGTCAAATTCTTTGGGAGTAATTATATCGAGCGATCGCGCTGCATGGAGTGCTGCGAGATAATCTCCTAAGCCCCAGAGGGTTGCGCCTTTGAAATCACTGCGATCGTCTATCAGCCCACTTTTGGAGTGATAATTCGCTTGAAAGTATCGCCAAGCCGCCTCTGCATAGCGCCGTTCAATTACTGAAAGTGGTCGATCTAGTTTGAGGTTAGATGATTTGGGACTATCCACTGGTGGAATAGGTGCAACGGCCACTTCTGTAGGTTTAGAAGTGTTTGCAGGGGTTGCGGTAGGAGTGGTAACAGTAGAATTCGGTTGAGCAGTCGGAGTAGTAACAGTAGAATTCGGTTGATTCGAGGGGGTTGCAGGAGAAGCATCTTCACTAGGCTTGCCAGTAGACACACTCACAGAACCAGAAGCAATTAATGGGCGATTTCCCTTAGCTTTGTAGTATAAAATCTCCAAAATCAGCCCATTAGTATTACCTGTCAAAGCTTTATTGGGTTGTTTTGATTCTTCATAAATACCAGCATAGTAACCACCATCATCAGGGCTGCGGAGATCCTTGACTGCATCAAAAAGTTTTTGGGCGTATGCATTATCTGGAAAAAGATAGCGCCAGCCAAAAGCAGCTTTGGTGCTGATGCTACGAAACTGGGGATAAGGTTGATTGGCATCCGTGATTGTTGCCCAATTTGCACCGTTTGCGTAGACGGTGTTGTAGAGAAAATAAGGTGCTTGGTCAATATTATCTTCTGTGACCGCAGTCAACTGACCTGTGGTATCATAACGCCGTTTTTGCACATCTAAAACCCTAGCAGCAAAATCAGCTAACTCACCTTGCAAGCCAAACTCAATCCCTTCAAGGATATAAGATTCACTAACAACGTAATTATTAGCGTTAGTGCTTTTAAAGTCACGGGTATCAACAGGAATTTGTACACCATTAATTTCGACTAACTTAAATGGCTCAAAAGCAATAGCTTTTGGTGCAGAAAAACCCCAAAGTTCATAACCCCTCGCGCCGTATTCTTCGTAGCCGAGTCGTCCTTCTTGCACCAGTAATGTTTTGTTGTCTGGGAGAACAGTAGCGCCAAAAAGTTGTCCATCTTTGAGCGATCGCGCTACTTGCCACTTTGCTACAATTCCTTTGAGCCAATCATTATATTGCGGATGACAGGTGCGGATAACATCAAACGCAGCCAGGATTCGCCCGACATCCAAAGCAGACCAACCAATACCCCGCTCTAGCGGATTATTGCCATAATCAACCATCTGTCCATTGGCTGCGTTATAGACTTTATTGGGTAAAGCATCCTCAAATAACTTTAAGCTGTTGAGAGTTGTCAAAAACTTGTTGAGGCGTGCATCAAAGTCTGCTTGATCGGTAAGATTTAACCATCGTGCAGCATTCAATGCCATCAGGTAATTTCCCATATCCCAGAGTGTACCTGAAGGATAACCCCCGGTAGAATTGGTAAATCCTGTTGCTGGCTGATAGTTTTTCACAAAATACTGCCAAGCAGCACGAGCATAAGTTTGTTCTTCAGGGGTGAGCGGAGCTGTAATACTGCTACAACTACCAATATTGGTGGTAGCACCAGGATTTTGAGATAAGGCTGGCATTGGGATGTAAAAACAAAATTGCAAAAATGTCCCGCTAAGGAACAATGCAATCCATCTCAACAGCTTTTTTGGATATTGAAAACTCTGTGCTGGTATTTTATTCATTTTGACTTCTGACTCCTGCCCAAACAGTGAGTGACTCTCCGATTTACTTGTATAAAAAACTCTCTAAAATTACGCCATTATTGTTGGCAGTAAAAGTTATATTCGGCTGACGCAGAGATTCTTAAAAGCCGTTGTAACAGCTATTTTCAGACTGAAGTTTGGCTTGAACGATATCAAATAAATGCCACGTATAAGTAGGATCACTGCTAGTTGGCCTTAGTAATAAGTGTTTTAAACTTAAGGCTGGTAACTGTTTCACTACTGAGATTTTGCTATGGGAGCAGTCTGAGAAAGTTGCTTAGACCAAAAATTTAAAATTGCGATCGCTATCACAGCGTTAACAACTCCTACAGAAGCTAGTCTGGACAAGCTCTTAGAGGATGTTTGAAAAGTCCTATTGGCGGTATCAAAAGTTTTAGATCCCCCTAAATCCCCCTTAAAAAGGGGGACTTTGAC
>NZ_JAYGHD010000066.1:0-20777 GCF_034932245.1 Nostoc sp. UHCC 0251 | reverse complement strand
TCTGCCCGACGCTCGCGGACTCGCTAACGCTGCGCTATCTGCCTTTCTTGATAAACTATTGTTCTATATGTCCATGTTGCAGAATCAGCATAAACACTAACTCAATAGTGGAAAATACTGGCGACTTAACTCTATAACGCTTCTCGGTTGTGTGCAATCCACTCTGTAGGGGAAATTAGCTAGTCACAGAAATTGCTAAATCAGGATCTTTCACAATACTGATCGGGTTTTGGTGCATAGTCATTGGAAATCCCCCTTAAAAAGGGCTACGGTGTACACACAAGTCACCAGTTTTATCGCAATACCCTTGGGATAAGCCAGAAAGCCCTCATGTAGAGACGCGATTTATCGCGTCTAAAATACTGACACGTTAGGGAGACGCGATAAATCGCCGTCTCTACAAGGAATGGACTCGTCAATTATTCCTTGACAGACTACTATAACTTTTGATACCGACAAAAGGACTTTTTAAACATCCTCGTTAGATGATCCAGACCACGAATGGTCATTTTGATAAAAGTTTTTATGTAGTGTGAGGCTTACACGCACTCTGAGATAATAGCGATCGCCACTTCGCCACTATAATCATGCTGCATTGCGATATATTGCAATATGTTTTTTCCCAACCTCAAAAATCTTCATCATCAACAAAAAATTCCGCATCGTCTTCTAATCTAGAATTACCTTGTCCAATACCAGCAAGCCCCCACAGAGGTTGCAGCAGTGCCATGCCAATTAACCCGACAACGGCACTAAAAGCTAGCACTAAACCCATTGGTATCTGAATTGATTGAAATGTTAAGAATTTTAACGATACAGGTGTGGCATTTTGGACTGAAATAATTGCGATCGCCATTACCCAAATCGCTAAAACTAGAGATATCAAAAAAGGAGCGATTTTCATAGTTTGTTGAAGAAGAATTTTGATAAAAGTTAGGCGTTAATAATTCTTAACTTATAACTTCTAACTCCTAATTTTGATTGATTAAACTGCTACTGCCTCTAGTTTAGCAATGCCACTTTTTAACTCTTGGGCGATTCGAGTGAGTTTTTCGGGAGTGTTGGTTTCTAGGTAGACGCGCATCAGTGGTTCTGTACCGGAAGGACGCAGTAAAACCCAGCTACCTTCTTCTAAATAAAGCTTAATACCATCTTTACGCCCAATTTCCTTGACTTTAATTCCAGCTACCTCTGTAGGTGGATTTTTGGTAAAAGAGTCGATGACGGCGGTTTTGTGCGCCTCTGTAAGGTGCAAGTCTAGGCGGTTGTTGTAAAGTGGGCCATCAGCTTGGGCGATCGCTTCTTTGACAAGTTGGCTTAAGGGTTTGCCTTCGTATGCGATCGCTTCTGCCACCAGCATATTGGCTAATATCCCGTCTTTTTCAGGAATATGCCCAATAATACTCAAACCGCCTGATTCTTCTCCACCAATTAATACAGCAGTTTCCCGCATTTTTTCGCCGATGTATTTAAAACCTACTGGGGTTTCGTAAATTTTTAGCCCATTTTTAGCAGCGAAATTATCCAGCAGGTGGGTTGTTGCCACAGTACGGACGATAGCGCCTGTTTTACCTTTATTTTTGATTAAATGACCTGCTAGAACTAGCAGCACAGTATTTGGAGTCAGGACAGTTCCTTGTTCATCAACGATACCAAAGCGATCGCTATCTCCATCCGTCGCCAAGCCCAAATCAGCGCGATCGCGAACTACTGCTTCCACTAATTCAACTAATTGTTCTCCTTTGGGTTCTGGCATTCCACCCCCAAATAAAACATCCCGCCAATCGTGGAAACTTTCTAGCTGAACGCCACTATGTTGCAAAACTTCATCTAAATAACCGCGAGAGGTAGAATACAAAGCATCATACTTTACCTTTAAATTAGCGCTTTTAATCCGTTCTATATCAAGTAGGGTATAGATAAATTGTAGGTAATTCGGTTTCGGGTCGAAAATTGAAATTGAACCTGATGGGTTTCTTCCAGGCAACTCATCCGATGCACTTTCTATATTTGCCACAATAGTATCAGTAATCTCTGGAGTGGCAGGCCCAGCATAATCGGGTATATATTTAATTCCACAGTAGGGTGCTGGATTATGACTAGCAGTAAACATTAACGCCCCAGCAGAATTTAAGTGACGGGCGTTGTAGGCAATTACTGGTGTAGGGCAATCCCGATCAGTAATTTTTACAGTCCAACCCAAGTCTGCCAAGACTTGGGCCGCAGTTTGGGCAAACTGGTCAGCTAAAAAGCGAGTATCGTAGGCAATAAGTACTGGTCTATCTTTTGTGTAGGCTGTTTTTAAATAAGTGGCTATTGCTCTTGTTACTTTTCGTACATTAGGGAAAGTAAAGTCATCAGCAATAATCCCTCGCCATCCATCGGTACCAAATTTTATTTTGCTGGACATTTTTGCCACTTGCTCCCGTACATTATCAGTACTATAAAAGCTTCCCGCAAAGCGAGTGTAGCAGCAAGTATCCTTGGAAGTTCTTTTCTAAGCAAGCCTTAGTTTAAACTTCTCTTCACCGTATTTTCTCTCACTGTTTCTGAGCAATGTCAACCCCCGATCGACCTTTTGCCAGTTATCACCTTTGGTCTCTAGTTGCCCCAGCGACCGGGCAAGAACGCTGGCATTGCCAGATGAGACGGGGGTTTATCAAGGCACGGCAACACGAACCACAAGTCAAAGCGCTATTAACGCAAGCCACTGCACCCCAGCGAATTGGCATACTCGCCCAAAAAGGCATTTATGAATTTCATCATCATAGGCATCTGTTGAAACAAGCAGATGGTGTAGAAAGAGTTGCACAGCTACTTAAATTAGGCAACTCAAGCGATCAAGTCCAGCAACGCGTGCTGCAAATTTTGCAAAAATATCACGATGCGCCGTTGCTTTTGGATAAAGATATTATCCAATTAACTCCGGGTGATGAAGGCTTTCCCAAACCGATAGTAGTTGAACAAGAAGATTATTGCTTTCGCTTATACGCGGCTATGGACTGCGTTTTCATTGAGAGCGATCGCACAATACATATTTTAGATTTCAAAACAGGTAAGTCGGCTTTTGACCGACGACAGGCATTAGTTTATTTGGTAGCTGCTCGTTATCTTTACCCTGGACGGGAAGCGGTTGCATCATTTTATAATTTAGAAATATGTAAAAAATCTGACTTAATTAGTATCAATAATAGTGAATTAGAATCGTTAAAGTTTGAGTTAGCTAATGTTGCCCACAAGCACCAGCACGATTTGCAAAAATATCAGGAAGAAACTAGTAACTTCAGTAAAATTTTTCCTCCCAATCCTGGCTCTCACTGCCGTTTTTGTCCATTTAACTCCATCTGCGATTTTGCTAATTTTAAGCAGACTCAATCATATCCACTGCCAAGTTTAAGAGTTAATATCAGACGTTAGAAATTTGACGGTGTTGAATGAGGGGAATGCGAATGATAAACTCAGTACCAACTCCTGGTTGCGAAATGCATTCTAAAGAGCCGCCATGTCTTTCTGTGATAATTTGGTGACTAATAGCCAGCCCCATACCCGTACCTTGTCCAACGGGCTTGGTCGTAAAAAAGGGATCAAATAGTTGCTTTTTAGCATCTTCTGGTATTCCGAGTCCGTTGTCAGCAATGCCAATTGTGACTTGATTTGGTGTTAGTAATTTGGTGCGAATATAAATTCGAGGATTATCCGTTTTTAGTCGTTTTTTTGTTGACCAACGAGATATAACCAATGAATCTTCTAAAGCATCGATCGCATTCACTAAAATATTCATAAATACTTGGTTTAACTGCCCAGGATAACATTCAACCAAGGGGAGGTTGCCATATTCTTTGATCACCTCAATTTTCGGGCGCTGGTCAGTAGCCTTGAGGCGGCTTTGGATAATCATCATCGTACTATCAATTCCCTCATGGATATCAACCCGTTTCATTCCAGCTTCATCTACGCGTGAAAAAGTCCGCAGGGAAAGCACAATTTCTCGAATCCGCTCTGCTCCCATCATCATCGATTGGAATAATTTGGGTAAGTCTGACCTTAAGAAGTCTAGTTCAATTAGATTTGTAAACTCGTGAATTGCCTTGACTGGTTGGGGATAATGTCTTTGGTAGAGTTCTAACAGTGAAAATAAATTTTTGGTGTATTCATCAGCTGGGCTAATATTGCCGTAAATAAAGCTAACTGGGTTGTTGATTTCATGTGCCACACCTGCAACTAGTTGACCCAAACTGGACATTTTTTCGCTTTGAATTAACTGAGTTTGGGTATTTTGTAGTTTGGATAATGCTGTTTCTAGTTCTTGTGTTTGCTGTCGGAGGTCTGCTTCCGCTTGTTTAAGCACAGCATTACTACGGCGTAGGGCAGCTTCTACCTGCTTTTGCTCTGTTAAATCACGAATAATTCCAACTAAGAAATGATTACCTAAATCATCCTTGAACAAATATTTTTTGGTCAGAATACAGTGTGTTGCGCCATCGGCATCTGTAAATAATTCCTCGTTTTCATGAGTTATCCCTGTAGTGAAAACCAGTTCATCTTTTTCCCAAAACACATCAGCTTCCGCTTTGGAAAAAACATCATAGTCAGACTTACCAATTAATTCTTCTCGGCTATGCCCAATGAAATTACAAAAGGCATCGTTAAGTAGTATCCACTGATGTTGGTCGTTTTTGAGAAAAATTGGGTCAGATATACCGTTGATCATCCGCAGCAGAAAAGCCAGCGAGAAATTTTGCTGCTGCGTATATTGTTTGTCAGAGGAGCCATTGAGAAATTTGCAATCATTCATACCTTTAGTCTGAATCTAAAATGTTGTCTTCATGGTTGATGAATAGGAAAAACCACTAAATCAACATAGCCTAAAAAGCAGATAAAAGCCTCAGCGATCATATCGCTGAGGCTCTAGAAGACTGGCTCAATAATCCTGAGAAACAGGAGCTAATTAAAAAGCATAATTTGGGTAAATAAATCGAAGAAATTCAAAAGGTTGGTAATTCTTTAAGAATTGTGAACCGGATATGATTTATCGCCAAATCGCCAATGGGGATATCTTCTTTGGTTAGCCGTTCTCCTTGACTTGTCACGGTTTCAAAGGTGATACCTTTACCAATTTCAATGTGATACCAGCATAAGCCCATAAAAAAGCGCGTGGGATAAGGGCCACCTTCACCCACATCATCAGGATTTGATTCCATTGGCAACCAGCCAAAATTCGGGACGTAGAACTCCAGCCAAACATGATTAAAGTCTGGTTGTAGCGGTACTCCTATTAAGTCACTATGTGGAGGACATTTGTACCTACCCACAGTGCGGCAGGGGATACCATTCAAACGGCATAAGGCAAGTAAAACGCCGACATATTCGCCACAGGAACCAACACCCCGTTCTAAAACTACATCTGGCGTGTCAATGTAAGGTTTAATACCGTAAGACAACTCATCATAGACGTAGTTGCGGATGCTGTACATTTTCCGCAGTACATTGGTTTCAGAACCAATTGCTTCTCTAGCAGCACGGCGAACAATGGGAGTATCCATTGCTAAATCGTCGTCATCCACTAGGTAGCGTGTTTGCAATTCTGAAGACAGTTCTGGAACGTCTTCTACATCTCTGGGTGTAATCCGATACTTAATTCCTCGAACTTCCAAAAGTGCTTTCCAGCCAAATATATGCCGTTCTCCTGGGGTAAGAGAATCAAATTTAAAGACTGCTACACGTTGCCCATCTATTACTTCTTCTGTAAAGGGTATACCAATTGCTTCAACGTGTTTCACCTTTTGACGCTCAGTTTCCGATGGTAAGGCGATGCGCCATTCGACATCGGGTAAATAAACCTCGTCTAAGGGGGCAATTTCCTCTGCATAGGACATCTCAATCAGATAGCCATTAGAGAGGGCGTAGCGCTTATCTGGTTGGTAATGATAATACAGGGGGTGAATGAAAGTGCGATCGCGGAATGTTAGCTCATGACTCGGATCGGCATTGGGATTATCCCGGATATAAGGCTCCTCTGAGGCATAAGCGACGTAAATACTTTCTTCGCCTGTTTCGCCATTTTTATGGATTGCAATACCTGTGGGGCATTCAAAGGTTGTCAGGACACTAAATTGCAGTTCTCCTGTAGCCCTATCCATCGCGTAAACTGATTGTTCGGTGCGATCGCAAATCCACAGTATTTCCTGGTTGACTGCTAAATTCTCTATCCCAACGCCTGGGGCATAAAACCTGGTAATCTCTTTTCGCGTTTCGCGGTCATAAACCAGAATGTAGCCCAGCCTTTGGCAGCTGACATAAACTGTTGTTTCCCAAACAGCAACGCCGTCAGCCGGATAAGGCAATGTCACAAAATGTTCCAGACCCAAAGCATTGATATTGCACAAGTAAACACTATTTTCTCGGCTCACCCACAGAGTATCTTCCCATACCGCTATACCAGTGACATCGGTAAATTCTTTAACTTGATGGGGATTGAGAATTTTGCTGTTGTCAGAGGTGGGATCAATCTCCAGTAGATGCCCTTTAATACTGTCAATTGCAATTAGTCTATCTTTAATAAAAGTAATGCCACACAGGGTAGCAGCAGTCAACGGTCGAATTGTTTTTTGCCCAAACATCTGGCTTGCGGTCGTGGGGAGTGCAAAACTCATATTAAGCATATTTATTGAATGGTTTAGCAAGCTTGGGCAATTCAAAATTAAAAATTCTGCTGGAAAAGTTTGCTAAATCAGGAAACCCTCCTGGCACGCCAGTTCGCTTGAAGGCGAAATACACAAATGGCTGGCTCAACTTTGGGCAAAATTCAAAATTAAGAAATCCAATCGTGCCATGCATCCTGGCTCTTGACTAGATGTAAATGAAAGCAATGGCAGCCTAAAATTAATTGTGGCATACGCTTTGCAACAAAGCTTCAAAGCTCTATTACTCATAATTATCGGTACAATGTGTTCCAAAAAACTCTTTCGTGAGAGATAATACTATCTCAAAAAAGTATAAATTTACAAATGTTAAGAAATACAGATACACTCATACAACTGGGCGATCGCGTTAATGTAACTTTAGAAGATGGAATTCCTGCCATCACTAAATTATGATCGAATTTTGTAACTATTTCCTGTGACTTACACGATGTCTGCTAATTCTCTGCCTGAAGGTGCCGCCGTTTGGCATAGTTTAGAAGTTGATAAAGCGTTAGACCTGCTCGATAGTAACGCAGACAGTGGCTTAACACCCCAAGAAATTCAACAGAGGTTGCAAAAGTACGGCTCCAACGAACTGGAAGAAACTGCTGGCCGTAGTACTTGGGAAATTCTGCTGGATCAGTTCAAGAACATTATGTTGTTGATGCTGATTGGCGTGGCTCTGATTTCTGGGATTTTAGACCTGATAGCTTTGCGATCGGGCAGCTTGAAGCCTGGTGAAGTGCCATTTAAAGATACGATCGCTATCTTAGCAATTGTCATCCTCAATGGCATACTCGGCTACGTCCAAGAAAGCCGTGCCGAAAAAGCCTTGGCAGCCTTGAAAAAAATGACCTCTCCCTTGGTGCGAGTCATCCGCGCCGCTAGACTGGTGGAGATAGCAGCCAAGGAATTAGTTCCAGGAGATGTAATGCTGCTGGAAGCTGGGATGCAGATAGCCGCAGATGGACGCTTAATAGAACAGTCGAATTTACAAGTGCGTGAATCGGCACTGACAGGTGAAGCCCAATCTGTGAATAAACAGGCAACGCTAAAATTACCCGAAGAAACAGATTTAGGCGATCGCATCAATTTAGTATTTCAAGGAACCGAAGTAATCCAAGGACGGGCAAAGGTTCTGGTAACTAACACCGGTATGACAACAGAATTAGGCAAAATTGCCACTATGTTGCAGTCGGTGGAAAGTGAACCTACACCCTTACAGCAACGGATGACTCAACTGGGTAACGTCCTGGTTACGGGTTCTCTGATTCTCGTGGCGATTGTTGTCGTCGGTGGCGTTATCCAGGCAAGAGGTTTTAGCAACATCCAAGAACTCTTGGAAGTTTCCTTGAGTATGGCGGTTGCTGTAGTGCCTGAAGGTTTACCAGCTGTCATTACCGTCACTTTGGCATTGGGAACCCAGCGAATGGTGCGCCAGAATGCCTTGATTCGCAAATTGCCCGCAGTGGAAACATTGGGTTCTGTAACTACCATTTGTTCTGATAAAACCGGTACGCTGACTCAAAATAAAATGGTGGTGCAATCGGTTTCCACTAACAACAAAAATTTTCGTGTCACTGGAGAAGGTTATACCCCAATAGGAGACTTTCAGTTAAATGGTCAACAAATTTCCCTAGAGGAGTCTCCAGAAATCTCAGCGTTGGCAGTCGCCTGTGCTGTTTGTAATGATTCAGTGTTGCAAAAAGAGCAAGGTGAATGGGCAATTTTGGGTGATCCTACAGAAGGGGCGTTAGTCACTTTGGCAGGAAAAGCTGGAATCGAAAAAGACCAGTGGAACAGTAAGTTACCTCGTGTTGCCGAGTTTCCCTTCTCTTCAGAACGGAAGCGGATGAGCGTGATTTCTCAGGTGGAAGGAGTCGCCACAGGTGATGCATCTTCGAGAGACGTTGACCCAGCGATCGCTAATTTCCTCCAATCTGAACCTTACTTAATGTTTACCAAAGGTTCTCCAGAGTTAACCTTGGCCCGTTCCACTCAGATTCATTTGGGCAATCACTCAGCCCCCTTAACCGAAGAACAACGCCAGAAAATTTTGACAGAAAATGACCTTATGGCGAGTAAAGGTTTACGGGTACTGGGTTTTGCCTACAAACCCTTGGTAGAAATCCCACCGGAAGGTTCAGATGAGACATCCGAGCAAGGCTTAGTATGGCTGGGATTGGTGGGAATGCTGGATGCACCACGCCCAGAAGTGAGGGCAGCAGTTCAAGAGTGTCGGGATGCAGGTATTCGCCCAGTGATGATTACGGGCGACCACCAATTAACAGCACGAGCGATCGCTACCGATTTGGGAATTGCCCAAGAAGGCGATCGTGTTCTCACAGGTCAAGAGTTGCAGCGGATGAGTGACCAGGAATTAGAGCAAAATGTTGACTTGGTGAGCATCTATGCCAGAGTTTCCCCAGAACACAAACTGCGAATTGTCCAAGCACTGCAACGCCGGGGCAGATTTGTGGCCATGACGGGTGATGGCGTTAACGATGCCCCAGCCCTCAAACAAGCCGACATCGGTATTGCAATGGGCATTACTGGCACTGATGTCAGTAAAGAAGCCAGTGACATGGTGTTACTTGATGACAACTTTGCCACCATTGTCAGCGCCACCAAAGAAGGTAGAGTTGTTTACACCAATATCCGCCGCTTTATCAAATACATCTTGGGCAGTAACATTGGCGAAGTCCTGACAATTGCGGCTGCACCCCTAATTGGTTTGGGAGGCGTTCCCCTTACTCCCTTACAAATTTTGTGGATGAACTTGGTGACAGACGGTTTACCAGCCTTGGCATTAGCTGTGGAACCTCCAGAACCGGATGTGATGCAACGTCCGCCTTTTAGTCCCCGCGAAAGTATTTTCGCCAGGGGATTAGGTTCTTACATGATTCGCATTGGGATAATATTTGCCATTATCACCATTGCCTTGATGTGGTGGGCTTATCAACATACCCATGCCCCTGAGTACCAGGGAAATCCTGATACTTGGAAAACGATGGTATTTACTACCTTGTGTATTGCCCAAATGGGTCATGCGATCGCCATTCGCTCTAATAACCGACTGACCATCGAGATGAATCCCTTCTCCAATATCTTTGTACTAGCGGCTGTTGTCGTCACCACGATTTTGCAGCTGATGTTAGTTTACGTCCCACCCCTGCGAGATTTCTTTGGTACTCACTACCTGACTCTAGAGGAATTGGGAGTTTGTATTGGCTTCAGTGCTTTAATGTTTGTCTGGATTGAAGGGGAGAAGATATTTTTGCGGATTATGGGCAAGAAGGCCGTGTAAATGGGGGATGAGGAAGATGAGGGGGATAAGGGCGATAAGGGGGAATAATTGCTTGCTTCCTCATCTTCCCTGTTTCCCCCATTCCCTAATCCCCACTCCCTACTCCCCACTCCCTACTCCCCAATATGTACCTCAAAACTCTAAACCTCCGACAATTTCGCAATTATCAAGACCAAAACGTTGAGTTTAATGCTGCCAAAACAATTTTGGTAGGTAACAACGCTCAGGGAAAGTCGAATTTGTTGGAGGCGGTAGAGTTGCTGGCGACATTGCGATCGCACCGGATGGGACGCGATCGCGATTTAGTTCAAGAAGGAGAAGATATAGCCCAAATTAATGCCACCCTTGAGCGACAAACAGGCGTTAGTGACCTTAGTTTAACCCTGCGCCGCAATGGTCGCCGTAGTGTTGCTCTCAATGGTGAATTTATCCGCCGTCAAATGGATTTTCTCGGTGTTCTCAATGCAGTCCAATTTTCCAGCCTGGATTTAGACCTAGTACGTGGTGGCCCGGAAGGCCGCCGCAACTGGTTAGATACCCTCTTAATTCAACTTGAACCAGTTTATGCTCACATTTTGCAGCAGTATAACCATGTGTTACGCCAGCGCAATGCTTTTTTAAAAAAAACTCAAGACTCAGCACCCAGTAATCAGCCACGCCAGTCACTTCAACTGAGTGAAAATACCCACAGTGCAGACTCCTCAGAATTGGCTGTGTGGGATGCACAGTTAGCTACCACAGGAACCAGGGTAATTAGACGACGCGATCGCGCTATACAAAGATTAGCTCCTATTGCTAGTGCTTGGCACGCCAGTATTAGCGGTAGTACAGAAGTTCTGCAAATCAATTACGTGCCGAATGTTCCTTTAGAGGATAGCCATCCAGAAGAAGTGCAGCAGGCTTTTCTAGCAAAAATTCAGCAGCGAGCCGTTGCTGAAATACACCAAGGCACTACCCTTGTCGGCCCGCATCGAGACGAAATAGAATTAACTATTAACCAGACACCCGCTCGTCAATACGGTTCTCAAGGTCAACAACGAACCCTGGTTCTAGCCTTAAAATTAGCCGAATTACAATTAATTGAAGAAGTCGTCAAAGAGCCACCATTGCTATTACTTGATGATGTTCTTGCCGAACTCGATTTATCCCGCCAAAACCAATTGCTTGATGCGATTCAAGACCGCTTTCAGACCCTAATTACCACCACTCACTTGGGTTCTTTTGATTCGCAATGGTTGAAATCCTCCCAAATTCTTTTTGTGAAAGCAGGAGAAATAATCCGACAGTGATTATCAATTATGAATTATTTTGACGTTATTCTAACCTTTTAAAAACGTTGAGAACTATAAGAGTCAGCACAGAACTGATTAATCCTAACTGCCATAAACCACAGCCAGCAGCAATTCCCAATGCAGCCGAAACCCAAATAGCTGCTGCTGATGTGAGTCCATGAATTTCAAGTCGCTGTGATTCTTGGGGAGATTGGCGCACAATTTCTCCGGCACCGAGAAACCCTACACCAGTTGCAATTCCCTGAATCACACGGCTCAGTGCATCAGGACTATCTTCCAGTCCTCCTGTTTGCATAATTGTCAAAATAAACATGGCTGAACCGAAACTCACCAGCATGTGAGTTCTTAAACCGGCTGGTTTGTTCCTAATTTCGCGGTCTAAGCCGATTATTGCTCCAATAAACAATGCAATGCATAGCCGGAAGCTTATGTTCAGCCAATCATTAGTTGCAAGGTAGTAAGTGTTTGACAATGTTTAGTTTGCTATAGAGTGTTCTATATACTAGGTTAACTGGTAATATTACTGGTAATATTAATGGAGTCTAATCCAATGGGTGTAGTGCAATAGCCTATCTCATCTCTGAATTCTATCAATTCAGGAATGCTTTTTAAGTTACTTAATTAATAACTTCCATTATTAGGATTGTTTTCCACAAATATATTCTTTTGGTCAACAAATTGAGATTTGCATTGTGAAATTATGGCAATGTTCATAATTTGGGCAAACTACATCAAATAGTTTTAGGCTATTTAAAATAACTAATGCTATGAAATCCTACCTTAAATTGCTAGATTTAACCCATACACTTAATAATTAAATATGATACAGCGGATTGCGCTCTAATCGAATACACGTAGAGACGTAGCACTGCTACGTTTCTACAAGGTTTTGGGTTTTATGTATGTACTTCATTTACCTGAAATGTGCTGTATCGCCATGTACAATCTCGATCAAGAACTAAACTCCCGGTTTTAGGGAAGGGAGGCAAATGAAGGCAAAAATTTGATTTCCATAGCTGTGGCTACAAATAGACAACTGACAACTAACAAATTGAGTGGATAAACTCTACTGGCTAGACCAAATTAAACTACAAGACCGCGCCAAAGTAGGTGACAAAGCGTTTTTCTTAAGCAAAATTATCCAGCGTGGCTATCCGGTGGTGCCTGGTTTTGTCGTTTCAGCAGAAACTTTACAACAATTTCTCGAAAATCTCAACAGTTCAGAGTCATTAGCGGCTGACTTACCCCACTCTTCATTACACTTGGATGTCACTAATTGGCGTCAACTTCAGCAGGTGGCTAGTCGTTTGCGCCAAGAAATGTTGGCTGCAACTGTGCCACAGCAGTGGGTGAGTACAATTTTCCAGGCAGCTAGAGAATGGCAAACTGGCTGTTTGATTCTTCGACCTACCTTGGGAGTATCAACTGCTACTCCAGGGATGAAGAATATATCGGGTTTGCTGGAGTCGGTATTTTGCGAGTGCGAACCCGAAGCGATCGCTTTTGCCCTAAAGCGTACCTGGAGCCAGATATTTCGGGCCAGAAGTCTACTATATTGGCAGCAAGCAGGAATTAACTTGCAACAAATCAATCTAGCAGTTTTGGTGCAACCTGTTGAAAATGCGATCGCGAGTGGGTTGCTCACAGCCAACTCCTCTGGATGGGAAATTGAAGCTACTTGGGGATTAGGAATTGCGATCGCTCTTGGCGAAGTCCAGCCAGATGTTTACTACATTCAACAAGAAACTGGGGCTGTGCTTGAGCAACAGTTGGGCAATAAAATGCTTGCTTATCGTGTGGATGATGCAGTACCCGAAGCTTTTTCGCAAGCCATGCCCAAGTCAGCGCTAACACCAGATCACACTTGTCTAAGTACCTATTTAATTCAGGAAGCCCAACAAAAACAGTACGCTTTACAAGAAGAATACTTACAACAAATAATTGCTCTGGGAACTCAACTGGTAAATGAACTAGGTCAAACCTTTGCCATTAAATGGACTATCGCCGGACAAACTTCATCTGACAAGCTCTACATCACGCAAGTTAGTTCTTCCCAATCTGTAATTAACCACAGACACTTTGTTAGGGGGCTAGGGGCGGCAGGAGGACGTGTTGTGGCAAATGCCCTAGTAATTAGTAATCCGCAACATAAACCTGAACAGCTACCCAAGGGAGTGATTTTAGTAATACCAGCGATCGCACCTGATTGGTTGCCGTTACTGCAACAAGTTAGCGGTATTATTACTGAACAAGGCGGATTAACCAGCCACGCTGCAATTCTTGCCAGAGAATTAGGTATCGCAGCAGTAGTGAACGCAACATCTGCTACAAGCTTAATCCAAACTGGCGAACGACTACTGCTCGATGGCGACAGAGGAGAGGTTTATCGAATTAAAGGGAACTCCAAGGAGGAGATAGAAAGAGGTAAGGAGGAGCAAAGTGGGAAACTGGGAGGAGAAAAGTTGCTTTCCTCGAATCATCACAATCTCAAAGCAACTCATCCTCCTCTTAGTTCTCATCTACCTATGATTGCTACCCAACTGCTGGTTAACTTGAGCCAGTCCAGTTTAATAGAACAAGTGCAAAGCTTCCCTGTGGATGGGGTGGGATTGTTGCGCTCAGAATTGATGGTACTAAATATATTGGACGGGCAACATCCTAATAGTTGGATTTTAGGCGGGCGGCAAGCAGAATTGTTAGAGCGCTGGTCTGAGCAGATTATGCAGTTTGCCCGTGCCTTTGCACCAAGACCAGTTTTTTACCGTTCTTTAGATTGGCCGCAGGATTTACCATCATTGAGTGATAGTTTAAAATCTTCACCACAGTCGATGTTGGGTGAACGTGGCACTTTCAGCTATTTACGAAATCCCGCAGTATTTGAGTTGGAACTGCAAGCTTTAGCGAATGTCCAGCAAGCTGGTTACAGCAATGTAAATCTACTGTTGCCTTTTGTGCGGACTGTAGAAGAATTTATCTTTTGCCGTCGTAAAGTTGAGCAAGCTCTTTTAACCGAAGTGTCGCAGTTTCAATTGTGGATGATGGCAGAAGTACCAAGCGTCCTGTTTTTACTACCAGAATATGTTAAAGCAGGTGCAGCCGGAATTTCTATTGGTACAAACGATTTAACCCAATTATTGCTCGGAGTGGATCGAGAGCAAGGACAGCTAGGAAAAGTATTTAATGAACGTCATCCGGCAGTGATGAGTGCGATCGCTCAACTGATCCAAATGGCTAAAAGTGCCGGTATACCTTGTTCAATCTGCGGTCAAGCACCAGCTCTCTATCCAGAAATCATCGATAAATTAGTGGAATGGGGGATAACTTCCATTTCTGTTGAACCGGAAGCAGTAGAGCGAACATATCAGGCGATCGCTCGTGCTGAACAACGTCTGATTCTAGCAGCTGCACGACGTGAATTAAAGTAATCCTATTAAATATAGGAGTCCGATTTGATTTATGAAAAAATCTAAGTATCTGTAGTATCTGTAGGGTGTGTTATGGCGTAGCCTAACGCACCTAAATCGTTAACTGGTGCGTTACTACGTGTATTTCAGAAATCAAATATGAGTCCTATAGAATCAGTTTCGCACAAAAACTACTGTGTAAACAGGGCTATTTCGTTCTAGACATAAACCGCCCAGAACTGAAGTTCCGCGGCTCATAGCCCAACTCCACTAAAGTGGACTAAAAGCCTTACGACGGGCTACGCCTACGCGTGCAAAACCGAAATTGTTAATATCGGTAAATCGCCGCAACGGCTGTGCTATATGGAATCTCTTCAAAGGGAACAGCGTAAACCGTACCACCGTTTAATAAAGTATGAGCAGCAACAAAATCCAACAAATCTTCATCACCCGCTTCTTTTTCTGGATGTACATAAACCGTTTCTGAGGTTGGGTCGAATAAACCCCACTGTTGCTGACCAACTGCAACTAGTAATGAATCCACTCGTTGGTAATAAGCCGCTGAGACAACTTCTTCGAGGTTGTTAGATGCCTTACCAGTATCACCACCAAATAATTCGTGAAATTGTTCCAAAACTGCTTGCTGTGAGTTTTGGAAATCAGCCTCGACAATCGGCCAAGCTTGGTCATGTAACTCTTGGGCGCTGAGTATTTCTGGATTACCCGTGATAGCTTCATCCATTAAATGCTGGTAAGTATTCGCCTGTCTATACAAGGGCAAGAGATACTCTACCCCAGCCAGCACCAAAGGCGCTTTTTGCAATTTCAGTTTCTCGTGTAATGCGTGATCAACAATTTGAAAGAATTGGAGGATGTCTTCTTGGTGTTTATCCCTGTCAGGGCTTCCCTGTCCATGAAACGTACCCGGTTGCGAAAAAGCATTAGCAGTTCCCCCTCTTGATGTTGCGATGCGAAACTGACCTTCTTTAGCAGTCTCGTCTTTTTGCAAAGCTTCATCTAGACTTTTAGGGAGATTTTCTACTTCTACCTCTTTGACGGTGTAGCGTGTTCCTTCAAAGAACCTGACATCTTGTTGGCTCAAAGCCAGTATATAAAAACGACCATTGCCATTTAAAATTGGCAGCAGTGGCTTGATGTGAAATCGGTCTGTAACCACGACCAACTCTTGAAACTCAATTGGCAGGGGATAATAGCGAAAAATATTGTCAGAAATAAAAATCGCTAGACCTTGCTCTCCGATTTGCTCCCAAAACTCTTGGGTATCAATTTGATGAGATTTTTCTAACAATGCGATCGCATCTTCCTGTTCCAAACCCGCATCTATTAAACGAGTCTCTGCTTCCCTAACCAAATTTTTAAAGCGAATTGGGTTTTGTCGTACTTCTGGCCCGGCTGGGTGCGTTGGCATATAAATTGAAACACAATTTCCTTTTGGCTGTTCTATTAATGTTTTTATTTCCTCTCTAGAGATTAATTGCATATTATATTTCTCCTATCAACGTGACTAGATAGATCACACCAGACCATCGATATTCAATGATCTGATAGGACGCTATTCTCAGATAGTGGCGGTTGAAGTTCAACCGTTTGCTTCTGAATCTATTTCACCTCAAGGAGAGTTTAGTTGCATCTTTCTTTTGATAGGCAATATTGATCAAAGGTATTATTAATTAAAACACCAAATTTAAAATCTTAAATTGCCACGAACATCAAATGTTTGGTGTATTCGAGTTAGTGCGTCCTGAATTTATACCTACTTTACTATTTGGTTGACTAAGACCTAAAGTTACTCGTTTCATAATCCAGTACAAACCTGCAAGTACCACAAAGGTGATAGCAATAATTACTAAGGGTTGTTTTCCAAGAATTTCTTCTACCCCTTTAGTAAGTAAGGCATCGGGTTGAGTAATCAAATCCCAACTGTTGAAACGCAAAAACCGCCCCCAATAGACACCAATAGCACACAGAAAATGGGTAATTAACTCAACGCGCCAAATCCATTGGCTCTTGCCGATGCGATGTAAGTAGTAACCCCAATTAATTAAAGAGATTACATAAGCTTCAAATCCACCAAGAATTACTACCACATACACAGGAATGAGTACCAAAGTAATCATCCAAACCGATTGAATTTTGCGGATATCGTCTATTAGGTGAATTACATCAGTCAATAAATACGGTGCATTTGGTAAGAAAGCATAGAAAACTAAGAATCCTAGCCACCAAAGCCAAGTGCCGCCGCGCCTCATGCGAAATAGCCAGACACTCAAGACCAAAGGTATAAAAGCCAGAAATAAATTCCAAGTCATCCACCTCATATTAATTTGCAAGACCTGCACAACTCTGGCTATCAATTCTTCTTTCATAGGTGCTTACTCGGAAGATGTTTGATTGATCTAGATTCACTCTGTAGTGTTAGTCTGACTGATAAATTATTTATAATCCCCAAGAAAACTGATTTTGTCCAATCTCAGACAAAATTTTTGTCTCATTTAAAATAAATGCTCACTGCATATATGTCTGAAATTTAGAGTTTTTATATATTTTAGACAAGGGAATGAAATTTATCAATCAATCGGCTTAAGGCACTAGTACCGCAAGGCGGAAGTCAAAAGTTAAGACTGAGCGGAGTCGTTCGCGTAGCGTCTCGCAGAGAAGTGTCAAAAGTATTATGGAATAAGCTCTTTAGGGATTTTAAATGGTTGCTCTATTTACGCCGTAGCGTACTAGTATAGCCAGAAAATCATTAGGATAAAATCTAGCACAGAAAGGAAGTATCAACAGCAAAAAGGCTACTGAATAGCTTCCGGTGGAATTTCCTAACTGGAATGTTGCTCCTGCCGTGACTATTATATATTTATATATATAGATTTCATTCTGCCCTGCTAGAGTTCCAGAAAGACTCTAAAGCTTTTGCCAACAGTGTAAAGTATTTGGCTATCTCTTGAGAACTAACTCACGTTAAATAGTTCCTAACACCCCACTCCCAACCTTTGCCTGTTAGCAGGGCTACGCTGTACACAGGTATTCTAGAGTTGCTCCACAGGCTTTTGATTCCCCCAACCCCCCAATAGACATCTGGTGAAAATGAATGTAGAGACGTTGCATTGCTCTACAAGGGTTTCAGGTAACGCATAATTAATTTCTGGAGATGTCTAATGGCATTGCAGAATATTGGGATGAATTGGGGGAAGCAGGGGAGAGAATTTTGGAAGTTGCTAAATTATTCCGCAAATATGTAACGCCCCCCGATAAATTGGGGAGCAAAGATGCTTATCAGATAACTAACGTAGTAGCACTCGACTACGGGGGCCGATCGCTTGTTTAGGTGAAGCGGGGATTGTGCAACTCTTGCTAGAATCCTGTGAACAAGCAGCTTGAGTGAGGGTTGCAGGATTAACAACTACTTGATTTAACTCTAAGGAATTACCGCTACTGAATTCCATATTAGGTGTAGTAGAAAGTGATGGGGAATTAAACCCAGATGTGTTTGTTATGGGTGTCGAGGAAGCGATCGCACTACCACCATCAACTACAGGTGCAACAGTCAGTGTGCTACCACCATCAACGATTGGCGTAATAGTCAGTGTGTTACCACCATCAACGATTGGTGCAACAGTTAGTGTGCTACCGCTATCAACTACAGGTGTAGGAGTGATGAGAGTTGCAGTTGCAGGTACTTTGATTGTTAATCTCGCTAGAGGGGAGTTAGTCATTTCCAAAGATGTTACCTTTGGCGAACCTGGGAGATCGGACTTGAAATCAAAGACTGTGGGGGTTGCACCACCATTGGAATCGCTATATCGCACTCCATATCCACTCACTTCAAAAGTTCCCTGATACTGGTTTCCAGTGTTTGGATCGGTGACAGTACCAGTGTATAAGGCTTTTGTGAGATTAAATTCATCCTGAACTACTCCTTGAAATGTAGTTCCTGCCAATTTTCCCTGGTATGCATAGGGTGTCAATTCACCATCAGAGAGAATCGGCGAAGTCAGAACGCCATTAAAGGAGACAATCGGAATGCCTTTAAAGTCAACATAGTAATGTAGACTTCCATCAGAGCGTGTTCTAACTTGTACATAGTCTGACTTGTATACAGGAATGTAATTAGGATTATTGTTAGTTCCTAAATTCCGCGAGTAAGTCCCCGTGTCGTCTGTATCAACACGAGTAGTGCTTTGATTGAAATTGGGATTAATGCTGGGAAGTTGGATAGTGCCTGATAATGTGCCTGTGCTTTGAATTGTGATTTGAGCGAAAGCACTTGTTGCACCTAAACCAATGAAGACTGCGGCTAAACTGCTGCTAAGAACAATACAACCCAACTTAGTTGATGAATGTAATTTCATGAAAAATTTGCTCCTTTTATCACATATAAAAAAAATACGCACGGGTTTTCCTTGCTCCTATTGGTAGATAGCAACGATGCATTAGAACCCAAGTTGCCCGCAGACAGCCCTGTTAACAGTAAATCTCGCCCTGTAAATGAAGTTGCTAAGGTTAGTTGGGCGCTACTTGTGAAAGTCAGATTAGTTTTTCCCTGACGTTCAGGTACTCCATCTCTAGGGAATAAATCCACATCGGGGCTATTGGTTCCCTGAACACTAAAAATGGCTTGGCCAAATAATCTGGTAGTTGTGGAAAACTGATTGCTTTGTAATTCACTAGTCCGGTTTTCCACAGCCTCGACACTCTGCTGTAATTGCTGCAACTCTGCTTTGAATTCGCCTTGCAACCTTTGCAGCAAGATTAAATCTTCATTATTAACAGGATTAATTTTATTATTAGCGTAGGCGTAGCCCGCACTTCTCTGCGAGACGCTGCGCGTAGCTTGCTTCCACGTTCGCGTAGCGTCCCGTAGGGAAGTGGTACGGCTGCGCTCAGTGACCACCGCAGGCATCGCTTCGTTAATCTTCTCTAAACAAGCATTTAAACCAGCGGCAAATTCATAACGGCTGATACTGCGGTTGCCCAAATAAGTTACGTCAGGGTATCCCGCAATGCAGCCATAGCGTTCTACCAAAGACTGCAAAGCATCAAAAGCCCAGTCGGAGGGTTGCACGTCTTCAAGTTGCGACACCGAGGTGACTTGAGACATTTGGTTGTCTGAGTCTGGGGGATGGGGAGATAGTGAGAATTCTTCTGTGTTTTCCTGGTTCTGTGCAACTTCTGTTACAGGTTGAGTATTTTTTAATTCAACCGAGTTAGGAGAACTTATTAATTGAATTTTTTCTCTACTTTTTTTAAGTATATTTTCGTACTTATTCTTTATCGCTGATGAGGTGGTTATATCTGGTTGTACGAATTCAGGTGGTGTAATTTCAGCAGGTGAGGCAATTTCAGATAAACTTTCCTGTATTGACTGCTGCACCGGCTTATCTGATGGTATTACAGGCTGTTCTGGTAAAGTGAGCGGAGAGATTGGCGCTGTTGTTAGCACACTCGCCATCAGTAGTCTAATATCACTCATGGTATTTCATTTGACTTGCACCAATATTTCTTTTGACAGATAAACTTGGTGCATATCAGGAAATTTTTGCCGAATTTAGTGATAAAAGTTACTGGTGTGCTGAGAAGCGCTCTAACGGCTACCACCGGGGTTAACAATGTATAATGAATTCTCGCGCCTCGCGCTACCTCCCAATCAAAGCGCCAATTATCTGTCGTTGCCGAAATAGCAACCTATGTTGTTGTAGTTAATCGGTAACACTACCTGTCAAGGCAAAGGTATTTTATGGATGAGCCAAAGTTTCATTCAGTAGACCCTGAATCTCTGAAAAATATTTCTGTTGAGCAGATTCAAGCCAAACACAATCCTGTAATCAAGAACGCTGACTATAGCATTCCTGTCCCAACAGAAAATCAAACTATTCCCCATCGTGATGATACAGAACACTACTACATACAAGTAATTAAGGGATGGAATCCTATTGTTAAGCCACAACTGGATGCACCCTATCGAGGTCGGATTGGCGGATGTTAATTGATGCTTGAAAATATTTGCATAGGCAAGCAATAGGCAATAGGCAATAGGCAATAGGCAATAGGCAATAGGCAATAGGCAATA
>NZ_JAYGHD010000065.1:0-20750 GCF_034932245.1 Nostoc sp. UHCC 0251 | reverse complement strand
GATCGCTAATATAATTATCTAGGCCAAAAACAAATTCTAAACTAGCGTGTAATTCTGGCTCTAAGGTAATACCACGATTGTGCAACTCTCTAATAGCAAAGTGGAGTTCATAGCTATGTTCCCAGACTTGCTCCACAGTGAAAAAATTCTTGGCAACTTGAGGAGGTTGGTGTTGTGCTGCATCGGTTGGTAACACCGTAGCAAATAAAGAGTCAGTTTCCTGCTGCAACAATTGCAGCAATGATTGAGTTGTCATCTCAAACTTAATCGGTGTTGCCGCCCAACTAGCGAAATCTGGTGCTAAACGTACAACCTTTTGCAACACTTCCTCATTCATCCACACAATCATTGGAAATGGATGGCGTTTGCGAAATTCATCACGAATATGATTGATAGAGCTAAGTAGATCATCGAGTCCATCTACTGACTCTAAACCCAAAATCATCAACGCTGATGGCGGATTGTCTTCTGTTAGCAGTTGTAAATGAATACTTGTGTAAAGGCTTCTAGCATTATGCGACAGAACTACCTTTTGAATTCGGTGTGCTTCTGAAGAGAGTTCTTCGAGTCGTTGCAGCATTTGCTCTTGCAAAACTCGATAATTGCAGCACACCAAAACCAGTGAGAATTGACCATTAGAAAGGGCAATTGCTCTCCCTAAACTCCGCAAAGCGCGTTCGTTAGCTGCTCTTATATCTGCTTGTGGGTGTCGTTCAACCATGATTTAAATTTTTCCGTCTCTGCTAAAACTGGGTTGACGGCAAACCAAGCTCCCTGATGATCGCGGTATTCAAATACAAATAAACTTCGTAATAAAGTGTGGTATTGTATATCACCTCTAACTCTTTGCTGTTGCACCACCTGAAAGATTAGTTCCCACTCATGAGGATCAATGGCGTTGGCTCGGTAATCCCGTTGTCTTTGGATTACCAATTCGACACAATCCCGCTCAAAGGGTGGATCTTGTTCTCGCAGACAGTCAAACAGTAACCCTAGTAAGTCGCGTACATGACCACCACTAATCAGGCACAATCGATCTAAGGTTTCCAAACTATCAAACACCTCTGTAATTAAGCCTAACCGATCGCTAGGCAGAATGTCTGGAAAAGCTCTAGCTAGAACCATTTGCTGCATCATTGCTAGCCCTTGAGTGAAAATCTCCCCAGAGCGTAGACGTACAGGTATCATTGGCAACATCTTTGGTGCGACTCCTCCCCCTAAACGATGCTGAAGTTCGGCGCTATCGTTGGAGAAAGTCAGGGCTAAGGGAATAGTGTAGACTACATGACAATTTAATTTGCGTAACTGTTCACCCCGCTCAATAAATAAGTATTCTGGTAGCGATCGCCCCGATGGTAAAGGTCGAATTGCAACTCTATCCAAGTTATCAACAATGACTACCAGTCCTTTTTTACCCCTGGCTTTCAGTTCCTTGTTGGCACGTTCTAGCAATTCTTGATTAATTGACTGTAAAATATTTGCTGTTCGCGGTTCTAGATAATCTCTTAACCGCCGCCGCAATTGGGGACTTTCTTTAGCTTTAGTTGTAATTTTGGCAATCCCTACAGACAACTCTGCTTCTACCCCAAGCTCAATTGGCGTTTGCAGAAAATCCACAAGTTCACCAAACAACTTGGTAAAGTAGATAGGTTTGAGCCTAATTTTCATTGCTTCTAGGCTTTGACTCACTTGGCCTGCGATCGCTAACAAAATATCAGTCACATCCACATCTGCCATTTCTAAGACATGGGTAGACTCAAAGTAAACTACATGAAATTGCTGCACTTCTAACTCAGCTTTGAGGCGCAACAACTCCGTTGATTTTCCACAGCCAAGATGTCCTGTAAACAGCTGACAAGTTGGGACATCCGGCGATATTCGAGCGATCGTGCGCTGCAAAGCCTCAATAATTTTACCACCCCGCACCGCAGCAAAATCGATATAGTACCTGCGATCGCTGGCATTTCCTATGATTAGAGGTCTGCTGGGATTGCAAGCCTGATAAAATCTTTCTAAATCTAGGAGCATAACTAATCGAGTTCACTCAGGAATAGGGATGACAAAATTTGCTGGCTAAATATATTGGTTTTAGGGAATTGATCCCTTAATTTAAGTACATTTCACCCAAACTACTAACTAAACTAGCAACATTTCGGATGATTGTTCATATATAGGTTAGATGTAGCACATTGAAATCCTGGTATTTGATTTTAAGTAAGCAAAAATTCTAGTATAAGTATAATTAAGAAAAATATCTAATATTTAATAAGCTACTCTTATGAATATTAAAAATATCTGATAGAAAAAAAGGTACTGTTGAGTACAATTTTGCAGTCTTTTTGAATATGAGTTCTGTTACAGTAATTTTCAGGTTATTAAACCATACTCTAGGGGCGCATAATTATGCCAGTTATGCATTGGTGTAAAATGGCTGCCGCCTCGTTTATTTTATTAGCGGCAGCAGCCCAATGAGGCGCATTTCCTGATTAAATCCCTGAAAAAAAGTCTTTTTTCTCGTATTTTGTCTGAATATCGTTCCTAAATAAACATAATCTTAGTGACGCAAATCATGATTTGAATGAAAATTATGATTTTGTTCACGATAGCTTCTGCATTCAGGTTGACAACCTCTGAAGTAGCTACAAATAGTACAGGCGACAATTCGCTTACCTTTAACAAGTGGATTTTGCCCCGTGTGTTTGAGATAGTAGCTGGATTTAAACCATGCTGTACTGCTGAACTGGTAAAGAAGTAATCTACAGCCCCATTGAGTATAAAATTATACGGTCGTGCAGCTTATCAGGCAAAATATGCTTCAGCATAGCTCCAATTTTGGCATCTTGTCCAACAAGATAGCGTGTCTTTGGCTGCTTTGCAGTGAGCGCATGGACAACAGCCTGAGCGACAATATCCGCAGAAATTCCCTTAGATGCGATAATCTGCATTTTCTTGCGGACAATATTCATCGCCTGTCCGTAGAGATTGTGTGCCGTTTGTGGTAGTTCCTGCTGTGCGATTTCAGATTGACTTAGGGACTTTTCCCAGATTGGGGTAGCGATGGAACCAGGTTCAATAATTGAAACCGAGATTCCCCAAGGGCGTAACTCCATCCGCATAACATCAGTGAGTGCAACGAGCGCAAATTTGGACGCATTGTAAGCTCCCAGGAACGGCGTCGGGCTTCTACCAGCAATGGAACCCATATTGACAATTCGGCCCCGATTTTGGCGTAATAGACCAAGAAATGCTTGTGTCACTGCTAATTGTCCGGTGACATTAACCTGCATCTGGTGTTGAAATTCTGCGATCGCTAATAATTCTAAGGGGCCTGGGATAGCAACTCCGGCATTATTTACTAAACCTAAAATTCCAGCACCACCGACTGCATTTGTTACCTTATCAACCGCAGCTGCGATCGATTCAGCGTCAGTAACATCTAAAAAAATCGGAATGAGCCTTTGTGACCCTTTCTGTTTAAGTGTTTGAGCATCACTATCTTGACGCACGCCAGCAAAAACAGAGAAACCCAACTGGTCTAAAAGCAAAGCACACGCTTGGCCAATTCCTGTTGACGCTCCTGTAACTACTACTGTACGTTGATTTCCTGTAACCATTAACTCTCTCCGTATTATGATGAAATTACTGAAATTACGAATTACGTTAGCGTTCGCGTAGCGTCTCGTAGAGAAGCGGTAGCAAGTCTTCTCCCTTGGCGCTAGCCTCTCCCTTTGGGAGAAGAGGAGACGCCAAAGGCGCGAGCGTCATTACGAATTACGTTAGCGACGCGCAAAGCGAGTCATCGAGCGTCATTACGAATTACGAATTACGCATTAGTATCAATCTCTGCAAGTACCAGCGCGAAGACAATCTTCGGTTTGGTCATCTCTAGCCGATATTTGCCACGGAAATTTATCTGACTGAGAATTTGGGCTGTAAACAACTAGAGGAGTTATTGTGAGAAGTTGGTTTTCGACAATTGACACGCCACTACTAGAAGTATTGCCTAGTTGAGCATTGTATAAATAAATAGGCAATGCCATCAGTCCAATGCAAATTGTCCTATTCATAAAACCTCAGCTAAAAATTTCCGATTGCGCTATGTATAGATCCCATCTTGATGAACCGGATTTTCAAAACTGAGTATTATATATTGATGTTGTGTCAATTTACTCAGTGTTAGTAGCCGCAGAGACGTTATTTTTAGATTATTGGTTCCACCTTTTTTGGTTAGGCATTGCCTACAATATGGCTTCCTACTAACTTATGCAGATGCAACCCCAAAAAACAGGACAAAAAACCCACAGCATTCAAAAACATATCTTGCTAGCTGCATTCCCCGGATAAAATAATGAAGAGTGCTGAGTCACCGAAATGGTCGATGACCTACAAAGAAAAGAATACAAGCCCATAAATAAATTTAGGGGATTGTTAATTTTGAATTTTGAATTTTGAATTCGGAGCGAAGCGACGTGACGACCTCACAAGATGTAGATACTGTAAACGTTCCCAACATCGATCCAGAAGGATATGGCAACTCAGACACTGATCCTCTTGATGATCTGCCAGGTGAAGTCGAAATGTCCCTTTTCGACCACCTAGAAGAGTTGCGGCAGCGCATTTTTTATTCGCTGATTGCTGTAGCGGTGGGGATTATCGGCTGTTTTTTTGCCGTTAAACCAATTGTCCAGCTACTTGAGGTTCCTGCACAAGGAGTAAAATTTCTCCAACTTGCACCCGGAGAATATTTCTTTGTCTCCCTGAAAGTTGCAGCCTACACTGGCATCATACTTACTAGTCCTTTCATTCTTTACCAGATTATCCAGTTTGTGCTTCCAGGGCTGACTCGCCGTGAACGTCGGATATTGGGGCCTGTGGTTTTGGGTTCGAGTCTGCTGTTTGGAGCGGGGTTAGTATTTGCCTATTTACTCCTTATCCCCGCAGCTTTGAATTTTTTCATCAGCTACGGAGCAGATGTAGTTGAACAAATTTGGTCAATTGATAAATATTTTGAATTTGTGCTGCTACTGTTATTCAGCACTGGTTTAGCATTTCAAATTCCCATCATCCAACTGTTGCTCGGTAATTTGAACATTGTCTCTTCTCAACGAATGGTTTCTGGTTGGCGTTACGTAATTATGGGAGCAGTAGTTTTAGGAGCAGTGCTTACACCTTCGACTGATCCTCTAACTCAAAGTCTTTTAGCGGGAGCCGTTTTAGGGCTTTATTTCGGCGGTGTTGGACTGGTGAAGCTTACAGGTAAATAACATTTGGAATAAGTAATAGAGAATAGGTAAAAAATTTTAATCCAAGCGTTGGCTTACCAGTTATACATAAGTCAGAATTGAATTCTGGCAACTGATGCCAATATTTATTTTTTGTTAAGTTACGAAGCGTTTAGCACGTTTATGCTCATACATGAGTTTGTCAGCCTCTTCTAGCAATTGTTCTAGTGAAACGTTTTCATTTAAAGCACATTGGGTAGCACCAATACTTATGGATAGTTGATACGAGTAATTATGCTCTTGATTAAAGCGATCAATATTTACTTGCAATCGAGGATAAAATTCATCTGTATTTTGAGAGCAGACAGGAATAAATATGACAAACTCATCTCCTCCTAGACGGGCAATAATATCCGAATCACGGAAAGATTGCTTTAGTAATTGGGCTGTGTCAACGAGCATTTTGTCTCCGATTTCATGCCCTAGAGAATCATTAATCTGCTTTAGACCATCTAAATCAACAAACAAAAGACAGCAGAACATTGGTGTGCGTTGGGCAATTTTGAATTGCTGATTTGCCAGCCAAAAGAAACCACGGCGATTATATAGTCCTGTCAATTCATCAGTTAAAGATAGCTGCCTTACCTCTGCTTCAGCCTTCAGGCGTTCCTGAATTTCATGCTCTAGGCGTTGATTTTGCTCAATAAGTTGTTGATGTTGCTGTTTGATGAGCAACTGGTTTCTGACTCGCATTAGCACTTCAAGTTCTTGAAATGGCTTAGTGATATAGTCTTGTCCACCTAATTCAAAAGCCTGCACTTTATCATTAATTTGGTCAAGGGCACTAATAAAAATAATCGGAATTTGATCTGTTTTTTTTGATGCTTTCAACTGTTGACAAACCTCATAGCCATTCATTTCGGGCATATTAATGTCAAGCAGAATCAGATCCGGCGGATGTCGTTCGGCGGCTTGTAATGCCATTCTCCCGTTAATGGATTTACGGATGATGTAACCCTGCAACTCTAATATTTTGGCTAACAACCGTAGATTATCGGGGGTATCGTCCACGACGAGGATATTCGTTTCCGAAGGGGATTTAAGTAAATTAGCCATCATCTTTTTACTGAGTTTGAGTGAGATTTGCGTTCTGCGCTTCGCAGCAGCGCTTCGCTATCGCTTCCAACTCGAAGTTCTCCACTAGATATTTCAGAGCATTGGCGAGAACTTGCTCCTGGTTGGGAATTTGAGCGATGAGATTGTAGAGTTCGGCATCGTTGAGATCCAAAGCTGCTTGATGCGCCTGAATAATCCACTCTGGCGACATTACCTGTAAATCTTTGGCTGTTAGGGATTTCTGAAGTAAATTTTGCTGGTCTAACCCCGGTAAAGCTTTTTCGCGGTAGCAGTAGCGGACTCTTAAGTAGTGTGCAATCTTCTCAAATAAGATAGCTTCTATAAATGGTTTGTTGATATGGTCGTTACAGCCTGCTTGAATGCTGGTGGTGTAGTCTTCCTCAAAGGCATAAGCCGTCACCGCAATAATCACCACGTCTTTACCTGTTTCCCCCGCTCGAATTTGTCGGGTAGTTTCGTAGCCATCCACCACGGGCATTTGAATGTCCATTAAAATCAGGTGGGGGTGCCATTTTTCCCAAAGAGCGATCGCTTCATTTCCGTTCTCAGCAGCATAGACCTCGAACCCAACTGATTCCAATAGCCTGATGAGCAACTGACGATTTTCTTGAAAGTCTTCCACCACCAAAATGCGATAAGTGGGTTGTCCCGGTTCCAGACCGATAACAGTGCGAGTCGTTTCTGGCGCGATGATATCTGCTGAGTTGCCCAGACTCAGTAAAACCTCACAAATAAAAGTTGACCCCTGATTTAGGGTGCTTCGCACTGTAATATCACCACCCATTAAACGGGCAAACTGACGGCTAATAGATAAGCCTAAACCTGTCCCTTGAGTATGACGACCTCGTTCTGTTTGCATAAAGGCTGCAAACACAGTTTCCATATCAGACTGAGCGATACCACACCCAGTATCTTCAACTTCGATATGAAGGGTGATGATTGGTTTGGAATCATTGGTATCTGTTGAATCAAGTGAGTTGATGCTGGATACTCTCCCGGTCAAAGTTTCTAATCGCAGACTGACATTGCCTGTTGTTGTAAATTTGATCGCATTGCTTAATAGGTTGAGCAGAATTTGGCGCAGTTTTGATTCGTCACCATACACATAGCGAGGAACGCTGGTATGCTGTTCTGTTTTCAAATCAATTCCTTTCTCTAAAGCTTTGAGGGCAACCATATCTCTGATGGAGTGGATTAGTTGATGCAAATCGAAACTATTTTCTGTTAGCTGTAACTGACCTGCTTCAATTTTGGACATTTCCAGCACATCGTTGATCAAGGTTAATAAGTGTTCTCCACTGCGGCTAATGATGTCTAAATCTTCTTGAAACTCAGATGGAATCTTGTCGCTGCGGTTCATCAACTGAGTAAATCCCAAAATGGCATTGAGAGGAGTCCGCAGTTCGTGGCTCATTTTAGCGAGGAACTGGCTTTTGGCACGGTTGGCGATCGCGGCTTGTTCTGCCGCTTGTTCTAGGGCTATCTGGGAAAACTCCAGCAGTGCCAACATCAGCGTATTTCGCATCTCACTAGCGGCTTCTAGTTCGGTCATTTCCCAAGGCAAGGAAGTTTCTCTCACGGTTTCCTTCCACAGTTCAAACGACTTTCGGGGACACAATTCCATCTCTCCAATTTCATTGATTTTCACCATATCTTGGGGGTTGCCGGCCCAATTCACTGTCTGGATTTGTTCTGATCGAAACCAGATAATGTGGTAAGACTTTTGTTTAACATGATTGAATAAAATTGAAATTGCAAGGATGCCGCTAGCTTGATCTTTAAATGCCTTCGCTTCTGAATATAAAAGTGAGAGGGAATTGGTAGCAAAGACTTGTTCCCCCTGATGTTGCACCAACCACGTCACTAAATCCTGCACTTGGGTAATCGATGGCGTTTGACCAACTAATGTCAGATGGCCGTCAAGTGAAATCGCTGCTCCTTGAGCATGAACTAGCTCCAGTAATTGAAAAGTATTTCGGCTCAACACTTGCTCAATAAAATTGGACTCTTGCAATAATGTCTGTTGCAGTTCATTCTGAATTTTTTTCACCCGTGTTCGGTAAAAATGCAATTCTTGTTCTTGCTTATGCACCAGTTCAATCGAGGCAAACTGTCCTAAAAATTCACAGGCTTTGCGAGTTTCATAATCCACTAGTTTCGGGCTGGAGTGGTGACAGGCAATTAATCCCCAGAGGTGTTTGTCGTTGAGTAACGAAATCGTCATCGACCCAGCAACCCCCATATTCTGTAAGTATTCAATGTGATAGTGAGACACTCCTCGTAACAGAGAATTACTCAGATTGAGGGGTGTATCCGTCAGAGGATGGTTGCTGGGAATCAGGGGGATAGGGGTGTAATTGACATCGGGAATGAATCGTATCAACTTGTGGCAAAACAACTTGCGGGCTGGCGCGGGAATATCTGTCGCCATATAGTGCAGTCCCAAGTAGCTTTCTAGATGCCTCTGTTTCTGCTCCGCAATCACCACACCACTGTCGTCTGCCTTAAAACGGTAGATCATAACTCGATCAAACCCAGTCATTGCTTTCACATCTTTGGCAAGGGTTTGAGCCATATTTTTCAGGTTAGTGGCATTACGGAGATTAGCGATCGCCCCTTGTAGGCGGTGATAAAACTGGGTTGAATGGATTCTGTTGCTGGATTGCTGAGGTTCTAGTTCCAGGATTAACCCATTTACCATCCGGTACATTACACCTGTAAATGTTTGATTTTTCCGTTGCCAATCAGTCTGGGCAACCCTCCGCCGGGTTTTTAGTTGAAACGGATTGCAAAGCTCCAGGTTATCTTGAGCTAGATACCCAGCAAGTCGTTGCACTTGATCGCCAGAAAACAATCGTTGCAATGGTTGACCCAGCAATGCTTCTGCCGAAATCCCAAAAAACTGTTCCACATTTTCACTAATCTGCAAGATTCTCAGGTGTGGCTCTTGCAGCATCAGCAAAATTCCATGCGGCTGAATATAGCCTGGAGCATACACCGATTCATCACTGCACACTTCTAAAGCCGTTAGTACTGAAGGGGTGAGTGAGGAGAGTGAGATCGGATTTGGGGACTGCATAGCTAAGATAAGCGGTTTTAGAAATCAAAAAGTTGTGAATATTAAGTTAAAAATTCAGACAAGGAGAATTGCCTGAAATCAGTTCAATTGGCTCTTGCCAGAGAGGGGAAAAGGAAGAAAAACTTGGTTATAATATCCATTCGGAAGAACGTTCACCCAAATCTAGAGGAATGCTAACAGCTTTGCCGAGTCGGGGGCGATCGCGTGTTTGGGTGATAAATGTTTGTACTTGTGTTGACCCACCCAAGGCATGAAGATAATTAGCAATGGTGTCAAGATGCTCTTGGTACTCCGCCTCGCTCAACGGAAAAGAAGCTTGCTCCAAGTATTTCCACATTACTTGCAAAAATATCTTTCCCTGTGCCCGCCGGAACTGGACATCGTAAGAGTATCCCCACTTATCAAGCAACATCTGGCGTAATTCCTGTCCTGTCATAGCTTTTCTCAATCAGATTTTACATTTAGTTATGATGTTAAGTTCCGTGACTCCAGTATGATAAGGATATAAAGAAATGTAATGCTAACAGAAAAGATGCTTTTTATATCTTGGAACAAAGAAGTATGGCATCGTTGTGAGCGCTAGCATTTCGACTTAGACAAGAGTTCCTCAAGTACAGTACTTTTGTCAAAATGCTTAACAAAATACACAAAGAGCGCGTAGATTATGGCTCAATTTTCTGAATCAGCAGACGTGCCCGATATGGGGCGTCGTCAGTTCATGAATCTGCTCACTTTTGGGACTGTCACTGGAGTAGCTCTGGGTGCATTGTATCCCGTTGTCAACTACTTTATTCCACCCGCAACCGGTGGTGCTGGTGGTGGTACAACAGCAAAAGACGAGCTAGGTAACGATGTTAGCGTCGCTAAATTTCTAGAAAACCGGAATGCAGGCGATCGCAACCTAGTCCAAGGGCTAAAGGGAGATCCTACCTATATTGTGGTAGACAGCAAAGAAGCGATCAAAGATTATGGCATTAACGCCATCTGCACCCACTTAGGTTGTGTTGTCCCCTGGAACGTTGCAGAGAACAAGTTTAAGTGTCCTTGTCATGGTTCCCAGTATGACGAAACTGGTAAGGTTATTCGCGGCCCAGCGCCCCTGTCTTTACCTTTGGCTCATACCAATGTAGCCAACGATAAAATCGTTTTGACCCCTTGGACTGAAACCGACTTCCGCACTGGCGATCCAGCTTGGTGGGCTTAATCAGTGCTGAGTGCTGAGTAAGGGAGTGAGGGAGATGAGGGAGATGAGGGAGAAATAACCCATGCCCAATGCCCAATGCCCAATGCCTAATGCCCAATGACTAATGACTAATTCAATCGTTGCCCTTATTAGAGATGAGAAATGTTTTCTTAAGAGCGAGGTTAACTCGCAGCACTAGAGCGATTGTCAAAACATTGCTCATAGCGATCGCTACTGTGACATTTTACTTCACCAGCGACCTAGCCCTTCCCCAATCAGCTGCCGCCTATCCCTTTTGGGCACAGCAAACCTATCCCGAAACCCCCCGCGAACCAACAGGGCGGATTGTTTGTGCCAACTGTCACCTAGCAGCCAAGCCGGCAGAAGTGGAAGTTCCCCAATCGGTGCTACCTGACACTGTATTCAAAGCTGTGGTGAAAATCCCTTACGATCTGAGCGCCCAGCAAGTTGGTGCCGATGGTTCTAAGGTCGGCTTGAATGTCGGTGCTGTACTGATGCTACCTGAAGGCTTTAAGATTGCTCCCGAAGACCGTCTTTCCGAGGAACTTAAAGAAGAAGTTGGCGACACTCCCTTCCAATCCTACAGCGAAGACAAAGAAAACGTCGTCATCGTCGGCCCTTTACCAGGTGAACAGTATCAGGAAATCGTCTTCCCTGTTCTTTCTCCCAACCCCGCAACCGATAAAAACATCCACTTCGGTAAATATTCAGTTCACTTAGGTGCTAACCGAGGACGCGGACAAGTTTATCCGACTGGCGAAAAGAGCAACAACAATGTTTACAATGCTTCCGCTACTGGCACAATTACCAAGATTGCCAAAGAGGAAGATGGAGACGGTAACGTTAAATATCTAGTCAACATCCAACCTGAATCTGGTGATGTTGTAATTGATACGATTCCTTTAGGGCCAGAACTGATGGTTTCCGAAGGGCAAGCAGTCAAGACTGGTGATGCTTTGACTAGCAACCCAAATGTAGGTGGATTCGGTCAAAAAGATGCAGAAATCGTATTGCAAGACGCTTCTAGAGTTCAATGGATGATTGCGTTCATCGCTCTTGTAATGTTAGCCCAAGTTATGCTTGTGCTGAAGAAGAAGCAGGTTGAGAAAGTTCAAGCTGCTGAGATGAATTTCTAAATTCTTTGCTAAATCATTACTTGTAGGACAGGCAATATGCCTGTCTTTTTTAACGTTAGTTACACCAAATTTAGAAATTTGGGACTTATACAAATTGCTGTACGCCTACCAACATATTTATATCATTATTAAAGGCTATTAACTGCTAGTAAACTTTATGAACTCAATCATGGTTATTCATCCCTATAAGTTTGGCGAGATGTGGGTGTTTGACGATGGAAATGTAGGTCTAGTTAGAGAACCTTTCGTGGCAGGGGCAGACGAAATTATCGAAAGAATGGTGGCACAGGTTCCAGATGCAGAGTCAGGGTTCAGTTTGATATTTTCTGCATCTCCCTTTCCTGGCTATCAGATCAAGTTTGACTGGCGGCGTGAAGAATATGGAGGTAACTGGTATTACAGTGCAGATTTAGATCGGGAAGGATGGCTTTGCCCTGCTCTATTTAAGTATTTCGATAAGGCTCCCAAAGAGTTTTACGCTCAGTTCAAAGCAAAAATAAACCAATAATGTTAATGAAGCTGATGAAGATGAGGGCATTAATTATGATGAGTCTTTTCCTCGACTTTTTAATTAACGATGCTATGCAAAACCCTTCTGAACTAATTCCTTATACTCAAGAAATGAGCGATGAGATGGATGATTTACTAGCTGATGTAGTTATAGATTAATGTCTACGACGGGCTACGCTTACGCAATCTAGAATTTTTGGTGATTTCTCAACCTCCCAGTTATGGCGATCGCATTTTGAGCGATATTATTAAACTTAGCCCTAGTTGAGTTGAGGGATTTGCCCATGACAGCCTCAGTAGAGTATATCCCCGTTACCCCAATTGAGTACCCAGATGAGGACGGTAAGCCAATGGCTGAAGGAGATATCCAGTTCAGTTACTTGACTTATGTAATAAATGCGCTAGGGATTCATTTTCAAAATCACCCAGATGTATACGTCGCGGGTAATCTATTTATTTACTACGAAAAAAATTATCCAGAATCGGTTGTCGCTCCAGATGTATTTGTGGTGTTTGGAGTGGAAAACCGTGACAGGCGCTCTTACAAAACCTGGGAAGAAAATAATCAAACCCCAGATTTTGTTCTAGAGATTACCTCAAAAACCACCCGCAGCAAAGACCAAGGTGCAAAGAAAGGAATTTACGCCTTTTTGGGAGTGAGTGAATATTTTCAATATGACCCCACAGGCGATTATCTCAATCCCCAACTCCAGGGTTTACACTTGGTCGATGGGAATTATTTTCCAGTGGCAGCTAATACCCTGCCAGATGGTACAGTGTCCCTACCCAGTGAAGTTTTGGGGCTAGAGTTACGCTTGGAGGCGGGAAAACTGCGTTTTTATAATCCAGCTACGGGTCAAACACTGCTAACTCATGAAGAGGAAGCAACTGCACGACAAGCCGCAGAAGAAAAAGCGCAAAGATTAGCTGCTAAACTCCGAGAATTAAATATTGATCCAGATAGCCTTTAGCAAAATCCGGCAGTGTTAATAAAATAATCGGGTGAGTATGATTTACCCACCCTAATTATGCTTACTGAATTAGACAATAATCTCAAAGTTCTCCATTAATCTTGCGCCTGATGATTTCCATTTGAGCTTGCATATCAGCTTCTGTCACAGGCATGGGATACTTGGGAGAATTAGGGTCGCGTTTGCTCATTAAAAAACGTAGAGCTTCAATATCTTCACGGTTTTCTACGACATAAGCTCTCAATTCTGTAAAACTCATTTGCTCATAATTCGGGTTCATTGACAAACTCCCATTCGCCATTGCGATAAACAATGATTTGCAGTTCATCCGCAGATAAAATGTAAATTTCTCCGATTTTGTCGTCAAATCGAAATAAGCGGATGTCTTTGTAAAGATTTGACAGCATTTGACAAACCCGTACACAGGCTAAGGCTTGCTCTGTTGTTGGAAAAATAAACGAATGCTCCTCACTACTAATATAGGGTGAGCAATGCCCACCCTACTGCTGTTGATTATTTTTTGTGAGACTATAGCGGACGATAGACGCGATAGTTGATTTCAGGGAAGATATTATCCATTAACTCGACTTTTTCCAGCCAACCACTGTCAACCTTGCCGACTTTAACATCTTCGTAGAGCTTATTGAACCGCATCAGGTGCGATCGCGTCCGTCTAACCGCATAGGGTACCATTGTTCCCGTCCGCATAATAAATGCCCAGTCAGAAGATTGTGCTAATAATAATTCCCGCGCCGCTTGGTTAAGCGCTTTCCACTGCAATTCATCCTCTGGTTCCAAGTGCGAGATTTCAATCATCCGTTCAGCAGCTTTATGCAAATGCGGATAAACCCACGCGTTCGTTTCATTCAACCAATACTCGTGGAAACCTTTGAAACCCCAACTCGACTGCGAAGGACGACAGACTTGCTGAGTCGGCTGATCGCGCAAATAGTCTGCCAAATGGGTCATTTGATATGTTTTTTGGTCATACCATGACTTGCGGAATAGGTAATCAATGAACCAGGGGCCTTCATACCACCAATGTCCAAATAACTCTGCGTCATAAGGCGAAACGATAATTGGCGGGCGCTGCATTATACCATAGAGATGCTCAGATTGCTGCTCTCTGTTATACATAAAGTTAGCAGCGTGTTCTGCGGCCTTTTCCCTAGCCCAATAAGGATCGTAGAGTGCCTTATCTGATAGGCCTAAGCCACGCCCAGTAATTTTGTGATACTTAATACCCGTGTTCTTTCTCTGACCATTGGGCATGATGTATGGTTTGATATACTCATATTCTGCTTCCCAGCCCAAATCTTTGTAAAATTCTCGATATTCCGCCGCCCCAGGATAGCCCACTTCAGAAGACCATACCTGTTGGGAAGATTCATGATCTCGACCAAAGACAGCAACACCAGTTTCTGTATAAATTGGGGCATAAGTGCCAAAGCGCGGACGGGGACGGGCGTAAAGAATGCCATGCCCATCAGTGAGGAAGTAGCGTAACCCAGCATCGGCTAGCATCCGATCTAAACCTTCATAGTAAGCGCATTCCGGCAGCCAAATGCCTCTGGGTGCTTTTCCAAAGGTTTGCTCGTAATGTTCGCAAGCTACCTGAATTTGCGCCCAGACTGCTTCTGGATACATTTTCATCAACGGCAAATAGCCGTGAGTAGCGCCGCAAGTGATGATTTCTAGGTTGTTACTGTCTTGGAACTGCTTAAAAGCTGTCACCAAGTCACCTTGATTGCGTTCCCATAGCTGACGCGCTTCTTTAAACTCAGTAATGTAATGTTCGGCTAAATAACGAAGATGCCCGTTATTGACATTATGTTCTGCTTCTAGTTCTATAAGTTCTTCTAGTTGGGTCAAGTGCGCGTCATAGCGTTCTTGCAGCAGAGGATCACGAAGCATTGACACTAGAGGTGGTGTCATACTCATCGTGATTTTAAAGTCGATACCGTCTCGCTTTAAGCCTTCAAATACTTTCAATAATGGAATGTAGGTTTCTGTGATGGCTTCATAGAGCCATTCTTCCTCCAGCACGTAGTCACTTTCCGGGTGACGAACGAAGGGTAGATGTGCGTGGAGTACAAGCGCGACGTAGCCGATAGCCATAGTGATTTTGGGGTGATACTTGTAAGTTGAAGGTCGAGAGGTTTGGCTGAAATTAACAATATTTTAAGACTTTATGGGGATCGTAAGAATAGTTTTCAATTGAGTTAATTACAGTGCTTGTGAGGACACAACATTTGTTATGCCTCCATCGCCTTTTGTTGTTAACTAGTTGTAAAATTTGCCTATTTGTTTATTGTATAATCTTGCACTGAAAATATTTACTCCGGTTCAAGACCTTTGGCTCGTAAGCATTCTGTCAATTTTTCCGCTAACTCACCTCAAAATTCAAGGTGCATTAGCCTACGGCGTAACACACCCTACTTCAAGTTTATATTTCTTCATATACATTGAATTTTGCTCGCCGACTTACTCAATTGCGGGTTTGCTTCTTCTTCTGGCAATATTCTGGGTTAAAGTGCATTTCTGTGGGAGACTCACGTTGGTTTAAAAAAACGTCATTTATAACTGAGTCTTCTGAGAAATCTGGCAGTATTTTTGACTTTCTAAGTTGGGTTTGTACTGACTCTGCCCTTTGCCTAGTTTGGTGGTGCAGCTGAGTTTGATGAGCGATGGCTACGGTGGTCACGTAGCTCTGTCGTACCCCTCCGGGGTAGCAAGCTACGCGTAGCGTCTCGTAGAGAAGTGCGGGCTACGCCTACGCCAAAATTATATAAAAAAACGTTGAACTCGAACGCCAAAACCTGGTAACAGTGGTGATGTGATTTCGTCATCAGCCAACAAGGTTGCGATCAGTTTTAATTGGGCAGTTTCTCTGCGATAAACTTCTAGCTGCTGTAATTGCCAATTTGCAATCCAGTATTCTTGCACTCCTGTGGATGAGTATAGTTTCAGCTTCGCTTCTCGATCTCGACGTTCGTTAGTTGTCCCAGGAGAAAGCACTTCTACAATCAATTCTGGCGCTCCTCTCAAATGCCCTTCGTCATCTAGCAATTGTGCTAAACGCTCACGACTAATCCAAACTACATCGGGTATAACATTATCGGCATCTGTAAAAATTATACCGGGAGTTTGACGGGTTTCCCCCAGCCCACTAGAGCGACACAAAATTTGTAATTCTAAGCATATATTGCCCGCAGTCCCTTGATGTTTCCAGTGAGGCGCTCTAGTCACAAATAGTTCTCCATCAACAATTTCATAGCGCTTCCATTCGTCAGTTTGGAGTAATTCTAAGTCTGAGGTTGTCCAACGGACTTGATCAGATATTGTTTGGTTCATAGCATTATTTTCCTATACCTGGTTTAGAGATAAAATTCTATTTTTAGAATATTTTCTCAGGATCAATACCTGCGGCTCGTAAGCGTTCTGCCAAGATTGCAGCCCGTTGACGTTCTTGTTGTAGTTGTTGATTTGCTTGTTCTAGTTGTTGGTTTAGCTGCTGTAACTGTTGCTTTGATTCTTCCTCTGGCAACATCACCATCTGTCCATCTGGTGTAAAAAACCGTAATTTGCCCAAATATACTGCCAAATACAGCCCTAACTGCTGACTCCACAACCAACCGGACTCAGTGGGTACAAGGTCTTGATATTGCCCATCAACTAAGTGAAATCCCTGTAATTCTAGGTTATTTGGGTCAAACCAAAAGTAATCTGGAGTGCGAAATGTATTTTGGTAAATTTGCTTTTTTAAACCTTTATCAACCGAGGCAGTGGAATTAGATAATAGCTCAATAATCACATTGGGGTATTTGCCGTCTTCTTGCCACACAACCCAGCTTTTGCGGTCTTTTTTCTCTGTATCTAAAACCACAAAGAAATCCGGCCCTCGAAATTCTTCTGATTTTTTTTGATTGGGACTGAAATAGATTGTCAGGTTGCCGGTAGCATAAAAATCCTGACGATCGCGCCACCACCATTTAATCAAGCGGATGAGTAAATCTATTTGTTCGCGGTGTAAGTCAGATTCCAAGGGGGGTTCGTCACTATAGATATCACCTGGTGGGAAAATTATACTCTCAGTGACATCTTTTAAACTAGGGGTGGCAGCAAGGGGCTGAGACATAGAAGATAGTTTTTATGTTTGTATCTATGCTATCGTGACCAACCTTTGCACAGAAGTGCGCTCACACTCCTTTATTCTTCATCCCGATATAACTCTTGCAAGTCTTGTAACTGAGTCTTGCGAGAAATCCGGCGATATTTTTTACTTTCTAACTTGGGTTCGTATTGACTCTGCCCTTTGCCTTTGCTTTTGCTTTTTAACTTCATGGTAGATTCTGGATCGGCTTGTTGGTGCAGCTGAGTTTGATGAGCGATCGCAGCATCCAAAAATTCTAAATAATGTTCATATCGTTCCCACTCTCCCCGCACCACGCACTCAGGCTCATCTCGATGCAGACAATCACTAAACCGACAGCTAGCAACTGCTAACCGCTTTCTGGCTTCTGGGAAATAATGGATTAATTCTTCTGGGTTACAATCCATGTCTGGCTGATTAAAGCCGGGAGTGTCTGCTAACAAACCACCGTTAGGCAACTCAAATAATTCTATATGGCGAGTGGTATGACGACCACGAGCCAGTTTGCCAGAAACTTCTCCCACTCGCAACTGAAGAGAGTCAATCAGCGTATTAATCAGGCTGGATTTGCCAACGCCGGAAGGCCCAGCAATTACAGTAACTTTATTGCTTAAATACTTAGCTGCTTGATCAGTATTTATCCCATCCTTGACGCTGATAAATATTGGTTGGTAGCCCCAACCAAGGAGGCGATCGCTAATTTGCTGCTGTTCCTGCGGTGAAATTAAATCACTTTTATTCAAGCATAAAAGCACATCCAAGCCAGTAGACTCAGCCTTAATCAGAAACCGACTCAGCTGATAAGGTTCCAAAGGCGGATCAGCAACGGCAAATACCAATAGGATTTGGTTAACATTAGCGATCGCCGGACGATCTAATTCGCTGTGACGGGGTAAGACATCAGCGATCGCACCCCGTCCCCCAGCCCAATCTGGTTCTTCTACCACAACGCGATCGCCTACCATCACCTGTTGCCCAATTTTTTTCAGGCGTGTTCGGCGAGTACAGAGGAGGAGATGAGGGGGATGGGGAAGATGAGGAGGATCTTGCTCCCTCATCTCCCTTATCTCCCTCATCTCCTCATCCTTTTCATCCAGCTGTACTCGGTAAAAATTAGCCTGCACGGCTAGCACCGTACCCAATAACTGCCCAGTTTCGACAAAATTTTCCCCTGTCATTGGCCAGTAAATGGACGGCGTACTAACAGTGAAAAATAACTAGTGCAGTCTGTAACTTGTTCCACCTGATAACCTGCCATTGTCAGACTATCAGGAACCTGCTCAATCGGCTCACCAGGGTCTAGCCAGACTTCTAACAAACCTCCCAATGGCATTTTCTCCAGACGTAGTTTTGTCCGCACAAAATTAATTGGGCAAGGGGTGCCGCGTAAATCAAGTTGAGCATCGGGAGTTAAAAGAGAAGAGGGCTTCATTACTTAAATAAATTTCCCAAGAATCCTTCTAGACCGCCTTTACCAGTACGATCTCCCTTAATTTTAGCCAGCTTCTCCAACAGTTCCCTCTCCTCAGGGGTGACCTTGGTGGGAATATCAATTAATACTGTCAGCATATGATCCCCTCGGCTAACGGGATTACCCAAACGAGGTACACCGCGATTTTCTAACTTCATCACCGTATTGGGCTGGGTTCCAGCCGGAATGATCAGTTCCACTGGCCCATCTACCGTATCTACCTCTAACCGACAACCTAAAATCGCTTGCAGATAGCTAAGTTTAATTTCAGAGAGAATATTAATGCCATCCCGCTGGAATTCCTCGTCCTCATTCACGAACAAGTAAACGTACAAATCCCCAGGAGGGCCACTACGTTGACCAGCATCCCCTTCACTTGAAATCCGCAAGCGTGTGCCATTATCCACCCCCGCTGGAATGGTAATTTTGAGTTTCTTTGTGACTTGATTTGCGCCCTTACCATCACAGGCATCACACTTATCTTCAATTACCATCCCTGTCCCATTACAGGTGGGACAAGTTGAGACTTGGGTGAAACTGCCAAAAGGTGTTCTGGTGACACGGCGGACTTGACCCGAACCAGTACAAGTAGAACAAGTGCGGGGGCGGGTTCCAGGTTTAGCACCAGAACCGCTACAGACTTCACAATTTTCTAAATGGGAAATGCGAATTTCTTTTTCCCCGCCAAATACCGCTTCCCGAAAGTCTAGCTTCAGGTCTAGCCGCAGGTCATCACCTCTAGCAGGCCCACTGCGCCGTCTTTGTTGCGTGGGATTACCCATACCGCCAGCAAAGCCGCTAAAAATGCTTTCAAAAATATCGGCAAAACCGCCCATATCGCCGACATCTTGGAAGCCAGCGCCAGCACCTGACACACCCTCTGGACCAAAGCGATCGTAACGAGCGCGGGTTTCTGGCTCTGAGAGTACCTCATAAGCGCGGTTAATTTCTTTAAAGCGATCCTCCGCCCCCGGTTCTTTGTTCACATCTGGGTGATACTTCCGGGCTAAACGACGATAGGCTTGTTTGATTTCTTCTTTGTCGGTGTCACGAGAGACACCCAGGATTTCATAATAGTCGCGGGCCATATAGCAAAGGTAAAAGTTAGAAGGAAGAAAGCAGAAGGCAGTAGAACGTCAAGGGCATTTGCTACCTTACAGAAAAGTGTTTTGCTTACAGAGATGCAAGAGCAACACATTATCCTTTAGAGAGCGGCTTGCCGGAGGTTAGGCAAAAGATAAAATTAATTTTTGTTAATAACTGATTTTACCCTTTACCCTTTACAAAAATCACCGACAAATCTTGAGCAACAGGTGCTTTCCTCGTGGGAGACGACAAAAGCTATAGAAATTAGGAGCAGGGGAAGCCTCTGCTCAGACTTCTCACTGCCGAGTCGGCTGTCTCTTTTACAATTGTGCTACTTAGGAGAGGAAAACCCCGCCCATCAACCAGAGGGGCTAGCCGCACCATTAGGTGTGGAAAACCACCCATATGCTTTGGATTACATCTGAGAACTGGCATACTGCCTAGCCCAAAGTAATTTGCTTCTACAATCTAGCAAACCGCTGGGGTCTTGTGAAACTTCGCTAAATTTATAATCAATATATTTAGATATATTAAAGCGCCTTAATAAAAATCTGCAACTTAGGGGAGTGGGGATGAGGAGCAGGGGAGGCAGGGGAGGCAGAGGAGGCAGGGGGAGATGAGGGAGATGAGGGGACAAGGAGAATAACCATGCTCAATTCCCAATGCCCAATGCCCAATGCTCAATTCCCAATGCCCAATGCCCAATGCTCAATGCCCAATGCTCAATTCCCAATGCCCAATGCCCAATGCCCAATGCCCAATGCCCAATGCCCAATGCCCA
>NZ_JAYGHD010000064.1:0-21217 GCF_034932245.1 Nostoc sp. UHCC 0251 | reverse complement strand
CGGCATAACACACCCTACTGAAATATTTTCAGAAATCAAATATGATTCCTATAGTACAGGTCGGCGGCAATAAACCTTTCTTAACCATAGAAAGCGTTGTCAGCTTAAAAAACTCTACATTTCTGGATTTTTATAAGTATACATAAGTAGTACTAAACAATACTTTCGATAGAGGTAGAAATCAGCCATAACTATATCTGGATAGATGCACTCACACTGTTAATCTTCTTAAGATAATACCAACAATAAAATTATTAGGAATGTAATAATGTCTGAACCACAAAAAGCTGGTAGCCAAGAAAATACACCCAGTTCTGGTAATTACGAAACCACTGTTGACGAAAGTAAGCGCAAGACTGGCGATAATGAAAAGAGCGATGCTAAACCCACTGCTACACCAGAAGCACCAGAAAATGATTCTGTAGCAGGTAGCCCCAATCAGGGAACTGAGTCACGTTAATTGGTTTGAAGTTCGCCAAGTTTCAATAATCTACTTGGGTTTTTCTAGCAAACCCGATTTACTAAACTTTGAGTGGATAGTTGTGGTTTATATCACGATTATTCACTCATTTTTGTTGTGTGAACATCGTTTTTAGGGAGAGTGGTAAGTGCGTAGGCGTAGCCCTTTCTAGGTATCGCTTTAATACAGTATCTGAATGTCAGCACAACGTTAAGGAAAAATCACCTATCCCTGAAAATCTGCTAAACTTCACGATTCTTAATCATGCTAGCTTCCTCCTGTGGCTGACAGAAGTCACACAATCCAATAGGCTGATCTTAAAGTGGTAATTTTTCACAAAGCTCATCTGCACCAAAAGGTAGGCTTCGTTATCCAGCACTTTTGGATTATTTTACCTATCCTCTACCATCACTTAGTCGTTAATAGCTACCTATACAAAAATGCCCCTTAAAATCGTCCAGAACTTTGATAGCAGTTTCACTCTTGAAGCACAAGCTCAAGAAACTCTATTTAATTTATTGACCAGCGAGGCTTTCTTAAACCAAATTCGTCAACAGTTACGGTGTGAGCAAGTTAAATTTACAGAATTACTTTTCCAACCAGTTCCTTATAGCTTAACTACTACTAAAGGAATGCCAGCAGAATTTGAAAAGTATCATGAATCTGAGGAATATGCCATCATAAACGTACCACCAAACTTCATGTTTAGTGCTAAGATTTTTAAACCCAGTCGCCTTTGTGCAATTTACCAAAAATTGAGTAATAGTTAATTGTGCAAGTTAATTTTTCCCTAATTAGCAATTCTCAATTCTGAAGGCAAATATTTAGTATTTGATTTTTGACAAAGGTTAGTACACATTGACCTGTCTTCTTTACTATTGCCTACCTAAGCAAATAAGTTCTCTGAATCAAATCGGATTCCTATAATAAGTTTGATATTTGATGTATGGCTCTTGAAACGAATCTTTCTTCTTTGGCAGCCCTAGAATACATTCCTTACATTGACGATCGCGGTCAATTACCTGAAGAATATCAGGGTAAAATCGGGGTATATGCTATCTTTGACCAAGAAAAAGTGCTGCAATTTGTAGGATACTCCCGTGATGTTTACCTCAGCCTTAAGCAGCATTTAGTCCGTCAGCCACAGCAATGCTATTGGGTAAAAGTTCAAACTATTGAACGCCCTAGCCGCACAATTTTAGAAAATACTGAAAATGCTTGGATTGCGGAAAATGGCAGTGTCCCTTGGGGAAATGGGGATCAAAAAGAAAAATGGACTCATCCCATTGATGTCAAAGTTGTAATGACACCTGAAGAACAGGCAAAATATCAACATCCAGCTAATGATGAATTAGCACAAATAAAAATTCTGAAAAATGTGGCGCGGAGAGTCGAAGCAGAAATTTCAACGCAATTATTAGAAGTGCGTGGTTTGCAAATGCAAATTCGCTTCAATCCAAAATTGAAAGAAGAAGGTTTACTAGATTTGAAATGAAGGTAGTTTTGGGGAAAACTAGCTTAAGAATATTGCTGGTAATCTCCCATGACAATACAGCTGCTGAACGATCGCTATCAAGTTATCCGCACACTGGGCGCTGGTGGGTTTGGTGAAACCTATCTAGCAGAAGACACCTACATGCCTTCAAAGCGCCGTTGTGTGGTTAAACAGCTAAGACCGATTCACAACAATCCCCAAATTTACCAGTTAGTGCAAGAGAGGTTTCAACGCGAAGCAGCTATTTTAGAAGAACTTGGTGGCGCAAATGACCAAATTCCAGCATTGTATGCCTACTTTTCCTCAGATGAGCAATTTTACTTAGTTCAGGAGTGGATTGAAGGCGATACCCTAACTGGAAAAGTGCAGAAGCAGGGGCTATTTAGTGAAGGTGCTGTCCAGGAATTATTAATGAATTTACTACCTGTCCTGGATTACGTTCACTCTCAGCATATCGTTCACCGCGATATTAAACCGGATAACATCATTGCGCGTCATCGGGACGGTAAACCTGTGCTGATTGATTTTGGTGCTATCCGCGAGTCGATGGGAACAGTAGTAAATTCTCAAGGCAATCCTACCAGTTCGATTGTGATTGGTACACCAGGCTATATGCCGAGTGAACAAGCCGCAGGTAGACCAGTTTATTCGAGTGATTTATATAGTTTAGGAATGACGGTAATTTATTTACTGACTGGTAAACAGGCGCAACAACTAGAAACGGATTCCCAGACGGGTGAAATTGTGTGGCGACAGTACGCGAGTCATGTTAGCCCAATCATAGCAGGAGTGATCGATAAAGCGATCGCTTATCATCCACGCGATCGCTATCCAACAGCCAGAGCAATGCTGGATACCTTGCAGAGCATAGCAAATCCAATTCCGCCGACGCAACCCCTCTTGACTCAACCGACTGTAGTCTCTGCACCGCCACCTCAGACAATACCTGTCAAACCACAGCCTACCCCTCAAAGTAATAGTCAGAATAATATTCTCATTGGCAGTTTGATTGCAGGTGGACTAATCGGTGCATCTGTGATTATTAGCCAAGTATTAACAAAATCTTCTCAATCTCCAGCAGACAAGACAGCGTTACCTTCACAAACGCCGTTAACTGTCACAAGTCCCCTGATAGAAACTCCTAAATTGACACCAACAACCCCATCTGTTCCTGCTGAATCTACACCTAACCCAACTACATTAATATCACCAGTTGCCACCACGGCTATCAACAATTATTTTTGGCTGTCCCAAAAACTTGTAACTGATACAGATTTGGATGGTAAAAATGGTTTTGAACTAGATATTATGCGAAATTCGATTTTTGCCAGTCACGGTCGCCGTTTTGATACTCCTGAAATACAAGATTATTTTAATAAGCAACCTTGGTATCGCCCTATATATTCACCAAAAGCATTTCCACCTAAATTGCTGTCAAAATTAGAGCAACAGAATGTAGAGTATATCAGCAAATATCAAGATCGTTACGGCTTGAGGTATTTTAAAAAATAATAATCTCGTAATTATACCATTTTTTTTGTAATTATACCATTTCACAAAATATCTAATATATCTAGCGGTTCTCGTTTGGATAAAGTACTTTTTTAACCCTCACCCCTAGCCTCTCTCCTTAGCAAGAAGAAGGGAGTATTTGTACTGAATTTTAGAACCGCTATATTTGGTAAGGGCATACTGCTGTACGCTCTCACACGCGATGCATTTGTCGCAAATATTCTTGTAAATGCTATAAGATATAAGTATATTAGCTAGGACTTATCAAAGGATTTATTACTACTTATTAAATAGTATCTAGGTTAGACAGTGTAGCATACCACACAGATTACTAGATATTTAATATCCTAAAATCGCTAGATATTCGAGGCTAATCCTAGCGAAGTCTATATGGAGTTAGAGTTCAACTGTTCTTTTCTTACCCAAAGTCCATCTGTAGATACTAGTCAGTTTTAGAACCAGGCATTTATATTTAATATATAAAAGTGCTATTTCCAAGATAAGCAATCCATAAGTTAAAGAAATGCCATTTTTATATTTTCTTTGTTATTTTGTATTTAACGGGACAGTTCTTCCCGATTTGGTGGGCTTAAATAACAATTAGTTAAACCATTGTCCCCCTAAAGATGCATGTAAATTATTTGCCTTATGCTTCTTTTCCTTCCTAAATTTCCAAGCATAATGCAAATTGGTTAAACAGATTACATGTTAATATTCTCAATCGGCAAATAGTTCATCTACACAAGGAAAACCTTGCCTAAAACTATGCTTAAAACAATTAATCAGCGTATTTTTCTGCCTGCCTTTGTTAGCCCTTTAGAAGAAAAGAATCAAAAAGGTAGTAAAAAGCAATTTGCTAGACCTAATTTAGATTTACTGCAACCATTACGTCAATGGCTGGATAAAATTGAGATTCAAAATCAGAAGTTAGCTAAATTTATTGCTAAACTGATTCCTGCACAGTGTCCATTCGAGCGCGATATCATGCTTTTTGGTCGCAAGATAGCGCACATTCCGCCAATGTGCAAACTCAATCCGCTTTATAACGAACTTGTGTACTTGCGTTTTCGCGCTTTGTGTTATTTAGTAGATCAGTGTGGAGAGGATATTCAATCCTACTGCTGAAGATAACTAGAGAAAACACAATATGGAAATCAAAATTGAGCATCAACCCAAGCAAGAACGCCTTAATGAATTGGGTGTCTTTAAATGGGGGATTTGGAAAAAGGAAGTTTCAAAATTTCCTTGGACTTATGATTCTCAAGAAACTTGCTACTTTTTGGAAGGAGATGTTGTTGTTACTCCTGATGGTGGACAACCAGTGCAAATGGGTAAAGGCGATTTGGTGACTTTTCCTGCTGGCATGTCCTGCACCTGGGAAATTACAAGGGATGTGAAAAAACATTATTTATTTGATTAGTCTACAGAAAAGATTGATCCCCATTGTCTAATTGATGATCCTGAAGAAAACACCTCATAACAAAATTTAGATTTGTTTTATGCAGAGGTTCGCAGCGATTGTCGTAGGATAAAGTGGCAGAATCAGTAAACTGCTTATATCCATATCTGTCGAAACTTCTTTCAACTCTATTTCCTAAATAAGATTCATAAAAACAAATAGTTTCGTTTACTGCAAACTTTGCAGAAAATTCTTGCAAGGTTAGTAGCCGATAACTAAAAATGTGAAAGCCATAGATCCCCGACTTCTCAAAGCAGTCGGGGATCTTATTATTGACATTTATCATAGCGATCCCCAACACAGAAAATTCAGAGAGTTCATAATTTATGTTAGTGGGAGTTTAACAGAAAAAGGTTTCGTCCCACCGCAATTTTATTGAGGAAAATCATCAAAAATGTTACTGCATTTAAGTACTTGGCAAGAAGTCGAAGCTTATTTACAGCAGTCAAAGGGGATTATTTTCCCTATTGGTTCCACAGAACAACATGGGCCAACGGGGTTAATTGGCACTGATGCCATTTGTGCAGAAGCGATCGCAGCTGGTGTAGGTGATGCAACTGGTGCGATCGTTGGCCCTACAATCAATGTGGGCATGGCATTGCACCATACTGCTTTTCCTGGCTCAATCAGTCTACGCCCTAGCACTTTAATTCAAGTAGTGCGAGATTATGTAACTTGTTTAGCCAAAGCTGGTTTTAGCAAGTTCTACTTTATTAACGGACATGGTGGTAATATCGCCACCCTGAAAGCCGCTTTTTCCGAAACTTACGCGCATTTAGAAGATTTGCAGATTCCCAATGCTCAACATGTGCAATGTCAAGTGGCAAACTGGTTTATGTGCGGTTCTGTATATAAGCTAGCTAAAGAATTATATGGGGATCAAGAAGGTTCTCATGCAACGCCAAGTGAAGTAGCCCTCACCCAGTACGTTTATCCAAATGCGATTAAGCAAGCATACCTTTCACCAGAAGTTGCAAGCGGACATCGGATTTATAGCGCAGCTGACTTTCGAGTGCGTTATCCAGATGGACGCATGGGATCAAATCCGGCTTTAGCAACGCCTGAACATGGTAAGCAATTTTATGACTTGGCGGTGAAAGAACTTAGCAGTGGGTATTTGGAATTTGTGAACGCTGAATAAAAGTCATGGAAACAGATTGTAGAGATGCGAGTAAAATTGCGTCTCTGCACAAAATATCTTGAGAAGAGTTATATTCAATCCTCCTTTTGCTGAAACTGGCTCAATAACCAAGTTCCAACTTCAGATTGACTCATTTCCAGCCTAAAAATATAGATTCAAATTGCCGTAAACCGCGAACAAGGGTAGGCATTCCCGGAGGTCTTTGAGGTACGGTGTATACACAAGTCAAATTACCCCCCTTAATCCCCCCGATGCATTGGATGGAAACAAGAAATCCAGTTCCCTCCCTTTGAAAGAGGGTTAGGGTGGGGTAAAACCAGGTGAGTAAACTATTTCAGACTTGTGTGTACACCGTAGCCTCGCTTGCGGGGAGGGGGTTGGGGGTGGGGTTCTTATGTTCCCAACTAAACTTTTGCTTCTAAAGTCTTGAGTAACTCTGTATTCACACCCGATTCACGAGTCAGGGCAATTTTGCCAGTGCGGGCGATTTCTCTCAAACCAAATTTTTGCAACACCTGCACGATCGCTACCATTTTACCCGGATCACCCACAACTTCTAAGGTGAGAGAATCTTCCGCTACATCCACGATTCGCGCCCGGAAAATCTGAGACAGTTCGATCACTTCTGAGCGATTGCTGCTACTAGCATTCACCTTCAAAAGCATCAATTCTCGCTCGACGCAAGGAGTTTCGGTAATATCCTGTACCTTAAGGACATTGACTAACTTGTATAGTTGCTTGGTGAGTTGCTCGATAACGCGATCGTCACCAGGAATAACCATCGTAATTCGAGAGACTCCTCCTTGTTCAGCAGGGCCAACAGCAAGGCTTTCAATATTAAACCCTCGACGGGCGAATAAACCAGAAATGCGGGAAAGAACACCCGCCTCATCTTCTACCAGAACTGAAAGGGTATGTTTCATCTTCGCCAACAGAGGCTAGCACAGGATTTGAGGAACGCAGATACTAGTACCGCTTTGCAGAATTCACTCATTCAATCAAAATTCCTTGAGTTACAAGCTCTTGACATTTTGTTAAATGTATGTTGATTTCTGTGGTGGTGTACTACTGCACTAATTGTCAGTGCGACCTTTTATTGTAAACTCAATAGTTGCACTCATTGCATTCTCTAAAGATAAAAGATTGGGCAAAAATCATCCTCTAAGGAGTAATTTCATTGAATGCATCTCTTTTCATTGGTAGATGCGGCGTTTTTGTAAAGCTTTTATACTCAGACTTAATGACCCTCTAATAGGAATAGGAGAAAAGTTTTATGGGTTGGTTAAAAAGACTCTTTGGAATGGAAAAGCCCCAAAATGCACAAGTAAATCCTACTGCACAGTCAGTAGTGCAAGCTCCTAATACTAACGTTGCGTCTACTGCTACTCAATCCATACCGCCAGAACGTGTAGGATTAAGCGGTGAATATGACCAAAGTGGGTTGGCAAAGCGGGTAGCGTTGGCATTTGATCAAGATCCCCAACTCGATGATGTTAATACCCTTTGGGTTGCTCAAACAGGAAGCACTGTGGTGTTGAAAGGTAAAGTTCCCAGTCAAGAAATTCTCAACAAGATGGTTTCTGTAGCTCGTTCTGTGTCTGGCACTACAGATGTTGACACTAACCAAGCCACAATTGGCTAGATGTTAAGCAATTCAAAATTCAATAGTGGTAAAGCTACTGGCTGGTGCGATGCCTACGGCGGGCTACGCCTACGCTCCCATTGCAATAACATTTAGGGAATAACCAACGGTTAGCGATGCCTGCGGCGGTCTTCGCCTACGCCGAGCCACCTCTCAACCCAATCTAAAATAGCTTGGTTGACTTGTTCAGGACATTCATCATGGGGACAATGGCCTACGTCTTCTAAATTCAGCACTTCCAATTTCTCGTTATATTGGGCAAATTGGCTAGCCAGCGCTGGGGGAACAAACCGATCCTTTTGTCCCCAAATTAACAACATCGGAATTGTTAAGGTTGGTAATACTGTCTTGACACTGGGGCTAAAGTTAATTCCGATCGCAGCTTTAAACAAAGCACTAAAAGCCCTCGCCGAACCTCGGTCTTGGGGAGGGCCAGCTAAAATTTCTATAAGTTCATCTGTAATTGCCTCTGGGTTAGCGTAAGCGAGACTAGCCCAGCGGCGCAGCACGCCTGGACGGCGCACGAAGTTAAACACAGGTTTAAGAATTAACGGCGAAGCAACAATATTTTTAATTGCTCTGACAATGGGTTGCAGCACAGGAGGAATTGCTTCTTGCTCTAGCGAAGGGTCGGGTAAACTCATCATCACCATACCCAGCACCATATCGGGGTGAGTGGCTGCGGCGGCCATGGAAATCAGTGAACCGTTGGAATTGCCCACTAAAATCGCTGGTTGACGGATAAATGTTTTCCAAAAGTCGTAAACCTGCTCAACCCAGAGTTCAATACTATAATTAGCTGCGGCTTTTTCAGAAGCGCCAAAACCCAGCATATCGATGGCGTAAACTGTGTGATGCTCACCTAATACTTCTAAATTATGTCGCCAATGACCAATGGAAGCGCCAAAGCCATGTAGCAATATTAGGGGTGTTGTCTTGTGGCGATTTTTGGCTGGGCGAATGTAAGTATAACGAGTTTGCCAACCCCGCCAAACCCAATCCCTTTGATTACCAACCCGTTCTTGCCAGTGTAGTGTAGTAGTCACAGTCTCCTTTAATTCATCGATGTGAAAATACTATAGCAATCCTATTTTAGTTGTGAAACTAGTCGTGGAGGCAATTAAGGAAACATAAGGTGCGTGTTGCTGCCAGAGAATTTCTCCTGTTTGGGGAACTAAACGCCGCATTGGGGCTACATCTTTGTACACCACCAGCCGTTATGCCCACGCCAAGCAAGCGCGCTAGTAGCGGTCTTTACTTGCCGGAGTAGAGTTTTAGTTCTAGGGTCAGTACTCAAGGCTCTTAATCATATTGCTATGTTCACTCTTAAAAGAAAAAATATTGTCTGTGTAGTCATAGTTAAGGTATTATAACGTCTTAAGTAGATTCGCTAGAAGTTGTTAGTAAAAACAAATATATGTCACATCATCCTCCTTCTTGTACTCGTAATCTTCCAGAGCAATCTAACCTAGTTTCTTTTACATTAGAAGATATTTTCTCTCCTCTCGATGGTGGAATTGTTACTGATGTTACAGTCACCTTAGATTATATTAATGATCTAAAACCAAACAAATTCAAAGATGTCATAGCTATTGCTAACTTCACCAAAGAATTCTTACTAAATTATCCCATCCCTAGTGGTTTATATGAAGTTTTAAATCGGGATCTAACTCAAGAGCTACTAGCATCTCCCAAATTAAAACTTTCTCCTATTTTGGAATCATTAAGTATTAATTTGGATGTATCACCAAAGATTATTCCTTTTGAATTTAATACTACAAATACTCGTACATCAAGTAGGGATATTAACGATATTGTATCGTTTGAGTTGGAAGACATTTTCCTTCCTGTAAGAGGTAGTAGTGTCACTGATGTTAAAATCAGCTTTGATTTTATTAATGGAATTGAGTCAAGTGCATTCATAGATGTCATTCCCATTGCTACTTATATCGAAAATTTCTTAATTAATTATTCAAATTCTGATGATTCTTTTGAAGTTATAAACAGTAATCTAGCTGATGCACTTTTAAATGATTATGATCAAGAACTTTCTTCTGTTCTAGATTCTTTAACTGTAAATTTAGATGTCGAACCTGGAACTATTCCTTTTGAATTTAATACCATTACTACTCGTACTAGCAATAGTGAGGCTCAGGATATTGTTTCACTAAAGCTAGAAAATATCCAGCTTCAAGTTGAGAATAGTGAGGTTGCTGATGTCACTGTTAACTTAGATTATACTAATGGACTTGACCCTGCTCTATTCGCGGATGTTATAGCTATTGCTAATAACGTCAAAGATTACCTAACTAATTATCCAAATAACCCCAATGATTTTTTGGAAGTCATTAATCGTAATCTCACCGAAAAACTATTTACTAGCTCAAGTTTAGAACTTGGCTCTCTGTTGGACTCTTTAAGTATTGAACTGGATGTATCTCCTAAAATTATTCCTTTTGAGTTTGACAGCACAACTACTCGCACTGCCAGTGGTCAAGTTAATGATATTGTTTCGTTTCAATTAGAAGACATTTTACTTCCAATTGATGGAACCAGTATTACTGATGTTGCTGTCAGCTTAGATTATGTTGATGGAATTAATAATAGTGGTTTTAAGGATGTTACACTTATTGCTAATAAAATCACTGATTTTCTGACGAATTATTCAGAGCCTAATAACTCTTTTGAAAGAGTAAACAGCAATCTAACCAATTCATTATTTGCAGATTGCAGCTTAGGGCTTTCTTCTGTGCTAGATTCTTTGACTATTACCTTAGATGTAGCGCCTGGAACTATTCCTTTCCCTTTTAATAGCACAGTTATTGCTACGCCGAGCAATATTAATCTACCAACGAAGTTTTAATTGAACCTTGATTTAACACAACTAGTTGAATTTCTTCTGGCGAGAGAATCTTTAGCTTGAACATTTGTCAAGGTTTGAACAAATATTGTGTTTTCGTTTGAGATCGCTAAAATTCAGTACCCAGAGGCCTACTAAAAGGAGATAATAAGAAACTCACACTACCCTCATCTGTTGTTCCATCACCGATGACAGAACTTGTTCTGGCTTGGTTTAGGTCATTCACTTCACAGTCACAGGGTCGAATTTTGCAAGTAGCTCTGAACCAAATCATGAAAACATCTACCAATTTGCGAGCTAGTCTGGACTATTACTACCAGCAAATCAAAACGATCATTCTGACTCGGCAGAATCCGATTACTGGTTTGTTACCTGCTAGTACAGCGATTACAGCCCACGGCGATTATACTGATGCCTGGGTACGAGATAACGTTTACAGCATTTTGGCAGTTTGGGGTTTAGGACTTGCATACCGCAAGATTGACGACGATGAGGGGCGCACTTATGAACTAGAACATAGTGTCATTAAACTGATGCGCGGGTTGCTCTTTGCAATGATGCGACAGGTTCATAAAGTAGAAAGATTTAAACATACTCAGTCACTACTAGATGGACTACACGCCAAATACAATACTGCGACTGGTGACATTGTTGTTGGTGATGACGAATGGGGACATTTGCAACTTGATGCCACATCTATATTTTTGCTGATATTGGCGCAAATGACGGCTGCGGGATTGCAAATAATTTATACCATTGATGAAGTGAATTTCGTCCAAAATCTGGTTTACTATATTGGACGAGCTTACCGCACACCAGATTACGGCATTTGGGAACGTGGTAATAAAATTAATCGGGGTAGTGCTGAGTTAAATGCCAGTTCTGTAGGCATGGCAAAAGCTGCTTTAGAAGCTCTCAACGGACTGGATTTATTTGGTGTGCGTGGTAGTCAAGCATCAGTGATTCATGTGCTACCAGATGAAATCGCCCGCGCCCGAATTACTTTAGAATCTCTATTGCCAAGGGAATCTGGTTCCAAAGAAATTGATGCGGCGCTGTTGAGTATTATTAGTTATCCTGCCTTTGCAGTGGAAGATTCACAGTTACGCGATCGCACTTTAAACGATATTATCAATAAACTCGCAGGTAAATACGGCTGCAAACGCTTTTTGCGTGATGGACACCAAACACTTCTAGAAGATAATCAACGCTTGCACTACGAACCGTGGGAACTCAAGCAATTTGAGCATATTGAATGCGAATGGCCGTTATTTTTTACTTATTTAGTTCTAGATGGATTATTTTGCGGCGAGCAAGAACAAGTTAAAAAATACCAAGAGCTTTTAGAATCATTACTTATAGAACAAAATGGTTTGCGTTTATTACCAGAACTTTATTATGTTCCAGAAGAAAACATAGAAGCAGAAAAGTTAGCGCCCCAAACGCAACCACGTTTGCCTAATGAAAATATCCCCTTGGTGTGGGCGCAAAGCTTATATTTCCTCGGTAAAATGTTGAGTGAAGGGTTACTGGCAGTTGGTGATATCGACCCTTTAGGAAGACATTTGTGCGTGGGTAAACAGCGCGAATCGTTGGTACAAATTGCTTTATTAGCAGAAGATGAAGATTTACAAAAAAAGCTAGAAGTTCACGGAATTGAAGCCCAAACACCCACCCAAGTAGAACCGATTCAGGTGAGGAAAGCTGGAGAATTTTCAGCTATTTATACCCAAATTGGACGTAACGATAAACTTGGTTTAACTGGGCGGCCAGTGCGGCGGCTGCGGAGTTTAACAACATCTAGAATCTTTCGGATTAGCGGTGAAACAATTGTATTTTTGCCTTCCTTCTCAGACTCTCAACAGTTTTATTTAACCCTTGATTATCATTTTCTGTTAGATCAAATTAGAAGCGAACTGGCTTACATTCAAAAATATTGGAGCGATTTAGGGCGTCCTACCTTGACTTTAATGTTGACGCACACCATGTTAGAGGTTGGTTCTAAAGCATTATTAGAACTGATGCAAGAACTGAAAGATGGTGTTTGTAACGGTGTGCGGGTAAAATTAGGGCGGCTAAATCAGCTAATGCTAACAGCTGGAATCCAAAGAATTGATTTTCTTCCCAATGCAGAATTCTCACGATCGCCAGTGAAAAATTCTAGCCCACGTTGCTATTACCTAGCTTATCATCCTGGTAAAAATTGGCGCTTAGGACATACCCAAGAATTTCAAATGGAGTGTGAAACCAACTTAGGGTTGTTGCTTTCTCATTTGCGCTCATCAGAGAATATCTACGAGCAAATAGAGTTATTACAAACTTTGACTCGCTTACAGGGAATGGAATTTGATACAGGGTATGGCGGCCCAGGATATCGCGTCACCGTAGCAGATTTACTAGATGAAGTTTACACCAAAGCTGGAGATTTAGGTATTTGGGCAGTGGTACGCCGGGCTGCGGGGTTACGGCAAATGGTTGATATTAGCCTATCAGATACAGTGACGAGTATCCTGGTGCGGGGCAAGCAAATTGCTGTGGGTAAAGCTTACAGTGAAGCATCCTTGATTAGCGTACCCATGTCCCACGATGAAATTGCTGATAAAATTAATCATTTTTGTCGTGAGGATATCCGCGATCGCGTCCTCACCCAAGAAATTTTAATCTATCTTGGCATCTTAATTCGATCGGAATCCCAACTATTTCAGGGGCTACTAACATTAAGAGTCGGCTATCTGATCTTATTGATTACCAGCGAACTAGCGCGGGAATTACATGTCACTCAAGATGAAGCATACGATTTCTTAATGCAACTTTCACCCTTTGAAGTGAAAACGCGCTTGCGTCAGGTATTAACTGGATATACTGGCATGAGTAACCTGTTGCGTCAGCAAGAATCACTGCACGTCAAGCAGAAAGAAAGTGATATTGCTTGGGTGGTGTCACCAACAATAGGAGAAGGAATAGAAGTCCCGCCGGGTGGATGGCGGCGGTTTCGCCAAGCCGAGGGGGCGACGGGGCGCGTACCAAAAGAATTTTTTAAGCAAGTTTGGCTATTAATGCAACATTGCAAGGGTTTAGTAATTGGCGATAAACTAGAGCGGCGCAATCGTTTAGATAGTGAAATAATGCTTTCGGAAATGACAGCAGGGGAAAGAAACTTTGCTCTCTTGGTTGAGCATTTGCTAAATAAAATCGAAGCTCCAGAATATCGTCAAGTTAATATTGAAGCATTAATCGAATTAGCTGCGATCGCAGCCAACAATCCCAACCTGCAAATCGAAGAGTATATCGTGTTGGATGTATTAATTGGTCATGCAGTGCGATTGGCGTGGCTAGAAAACCATACTCATCGCAGCGATCGCTATGATGAGGATAAGGCTAGTGCATGGCGATCGTTTTACAACACTTCTCCTAGAGATTGCGCTAGTTATATTTTAAAAGCTTTCCGTTTCTTGACAAAATTTGGCGAAGTCAATGCAGCTAATTAGCATAGATATAGGCTGCGTTACACTATATTCACAAACCTAAAAAGGCTTGCTCTAATTCCCCCTTAAAAATGAGGGTTAGAATGCATCAAGCCTTAACCCAAGCGTATTGTAAAAGGATGCGATCGCATCCTAAATAGAACAGTAAATGACTATAGGACTGATATTTTATTGGTGAAAAAACTCCGTACCACTCAAAAAGCTTTATTGCCTATTGCCTATCTTATATAACTAAACAGCCATATACATTATCGAATTATCCCAATCGATTGCAAACTCATAAGTAACTGAGCAATGCCACTTGCTGCAACACCAGCACCAGCTGCAAGACCACCAGCTATTTGAACTATTTCTTTTAAAGAATCACCTTTTTCTTTAGCATCCTCACTCTCGTCTTTCTGTTGCTGTATTTCATTATTTATGTTAACTATTACTTGTTCATTTTTATGATTAAGAGAACCTAGCAAGTTTTCCATCTGAGCAATACGTGTGTCGACTTTATTAATACTTTGTTTTAGATTTTCTAGCTTTGATTCCATCTGATTTTTGACTTCACCAATCTTTTCTTTACAAGTTTCTACGCTAGTTTCACGAGTTTGAATAGCAACTTCTATTTTTTTTACTAACTTACTATCAGACTCTGTATAAAGTCCTTTACTTCTTTTAAGAATTTGCAGCTTTTCTTGCAGACTTTCTAAGTCTTCTTGATGGTCTTTTTGTTCGTCGCCCAAAGATTCAATTTTTTTGCCAGAGTCTTTAATTTCAGTTTCTAATTCTTGGCGATCACTATATTCTCTTCCAGACATAATTATTCTATAAATAATTTATTTTAATAAACATTTGTTGCAAGTCAGCTAAGTTAATGCTTTGAATAAAATTTGACATTATTTGGCAATCGTGGGCTATTGCTTTTAGTTGTTCTACTTCTGCATTTGTTGTGAAATATGACTGAAATTTAGCAATCAATCCTGCTAGATGAGTAAAATTATTCTGAATTACCTTTTGATCTTTTTGCATAGAGATAATTACCTTTGAAGGTGAATTACCACTTTTATCCAGTTCGGATACCAAATCAGGAGCAAAGTTAAGCTCTTGGTAGATATTGAGCAAACATAGGTAAGATTGGTTAAGCTTGATAGCTTTATTAGCTAAAGTTTCATACCTAAGAACAAATTTTTTAACTGTTATATCCAAGACTATTTCCTCCTAATTTCAAATCTTGCCTAACCTTATCAATTTTTACTTGTTCAACAGCACGAATTAACACTTTTGTTAATTCGTCTTGTAATTCTTGTCGGTCTTTTTGTAACTGTTTAAGAGTATCCTGGAGAGAACGTTCTTCCAAATCTGTAATTCGCCTTTGTTCATAAGCAATTTCATCCTCATGTTGTTTAAGTGGGTTAACTTGTTTGGGGTTATCCAAAAATTTAGCTAGCTTCGTTACCTGTTGTTGAAGAGTTTGTAATTGACGAGACAGTTTTTGCCATTGGTGTTTGTACTTATCTCGTGGAATGCGGTTATGGGTGTCAATTACTTCCTGGTACAGCCTGTCAAATACAGCTATTTTGCTGGTAAGGTGCGATCGCAGTTCCAACAAATCGTTTAAAGTCAAATTAGGACAAGGCTGTAGACGTTTGAAATTGTGAATATTGTCAGCTTTGATACGTTTGTCTGTTAATAATAGTTCGTCTTGAGGAATTGGATTTAAAACAAAGCGTAACTCCCCAGCAAGACCATAAAAAACTTCTGTTTTCAACTCATTCAATAGTGCTTGCAACTCATTGCAACCCTGAGAAACCCTTTGCAACTGGTTGCAGATATCAGTAAAAGTTTGACGATACTCACCACATAGGCGGTGATGTTCTTGTAAACTTGTCTCAAAGACTGTTTGCTGTCCTTGAACATACCAATTATGGGACTGAATCAAAGTTTTAATTTTGTCATTGGTAGTCGAACTTTCTACTTTTAACTTTTCTTTAGCACTATTTTCTTGAGGAATTTTGACCATCCGAGGACGATACCAACCTTCCATATATAAGAAGGACTCACCAGGATTTAAACGAGCAATCTCTTCTGTTTGTGATTGATCTAAAAGCATCGACTGACCGATATCTTTACGGTCATCTGTAGATACTAATCTGTGAGCAATTTTGATGTTAGTATTCTTTACCACTTCTGCTGCAACTCCTGTGGGTAACTGATCGGCAATAATAATTGCTTCTCTCAGCGCCCGCATTTCTGCTAACATTCGCGTGACGTAATTAGCAGCTTCCTGCTTAGTATTAGCATCATCTGCTGAATTGGCTCCTAAATTACGTCCGACTAAATTATGAGCTTCTTCTAATAAAATTACATGTTCGGGAATTCCAGGTTTTTCAGTGCGTTGACGTTTAATATATTCCCGAATCTTAGTTAATAAAAGAAATGTCATCAAATTAGCTTGATCTTGGTTCAAGTAATCCAATTCTAGAATCGTTGGGTATTTCAATAAGTCGGCAATTGTTGGACTACTTTTTTGACTATTTAACATTGCACCGACCCCACGACGTAACAAACTACCTATCCTTACTTCAAGGGCAGTTTTGAGGTTAGATTTTACTTCCCCCGCGTAGTCTTTAGTTGCAAATAATGCAGTGATTTTATCGTACAAATCCCGCATCATGGGAATTTGCAAATTTTCTGGGGTTCCTTCTTCATTTCCAGTCCAACCCCGATCATAATAAATTTCTTCCAATGCTTCTGAAAGTAAAGCGGGTAAAGGTCCAGAAAGCGGTAATGCGCCACGAAATGAAGCCTCTAGATTAGAAATATGTTCATAAAAAGGTACACCCGGCGACACGTCAAACGGATTAAATCGGAAAGGTGAAATCAGGTCATTTCCCAAAGTATAAACCCGTAATTCTTGTTTAAGAGCCTGAAGTTTTTGCACTTGCTCAGTAGTAAACTTATCGGAATTAGGCTCAATGGTGAGTAGAGAACGATATTCTGTTTTTGCAGGTTCAAATACCAAAAAAGGAATATTTTGGCACCATAATTGAGTGAGTATATTAAATGCTGTTGTTGTTTTACCACTACCAGGAACACCACAGATAAAAGCATGTTTGTTAAGTTGCTCAAGTTTGATTTGGATAGTATTTTCTGGACGAGTAGTTTCATAGCCACCAAAATCAATCCATTGCTTGTCTAGTGTTAAACTAGTGATATCATTTTCCTGACGTATTCCGGCTACAGAGGCATCACCAGGAACAACAATGCGAAATAAACCGCTAATTTCATTCAATGTGGCATAGCGGTGCAATGGTTTTAAATCTGCGACTCGCACACCACCTTTACCCGTGATAGAATCACCACCAAATTCCGCTTCACCTAGTTCTTTATCCCATTCTTCCCAGTGTGTAGCAAAGGAGATTTTTCCCTGTTGAGTTGCAGTGATACTGCTTGAAAATACTGGATGATATTTATCAAGAATAACGGTACGATAGCGACTTTTTTTCGTACCACTCAGCAATAAAGTTCCCAAGACACTGCGAACTACTAATTCATTCGTTCCCAAAACTTTAAAGCTATAGCTATATAAACTTTCCGTAAGGTAAGAAGATTGATATTTTTCGTAAAGACGGGAAACCAATTGTGCATTTCTATCTCCTTCTCTGGAACTAGTCAAACTGGAACCGCTACTAGCCTGCCTTAATTGTGAGAGCATTTGGTCAAGAGAATTAATCCAGCTAGATTTCTCTTGCAAAGATGTGGTGTCTGGTTCCAGAGTTATTTCTAGCATTAGTGGACTGTTGAAGCTAGCAATAGCCTGACAAACTACTAGCATGTCGTTAGCTTCTTCAGCTTCTAATTGCATTGGTACATAATAACTAGATAGCCCCTTTTTCTTGAGTGATTCTAAAGAGTCTTTAGGACGAGAACTGATAATTTCTTCGTATTTAATTGCTTCACCAATGTAAGTAACCCAGCTTAGACTTTGAATTTGTGGTACTTCTTCTATACGTTCTATTTGATAAAACTGACTAAGAAATCCTTGGGTAATAACTTGCTCAATTTCCGTAGCCGCTGATGTATCTGTAAATAAAGAATTCTTCTTAGACTGGCTCACTACCAAGTAAATTGCTAAACGTTGGTCAAATACTAGCCCCGGAAGATAGCGATAGCGAATAGAAAAGGTGAGATTATAAACTCTACCAAGATCGCTTAATAAAAGTAAAAAATCTTTTTGGCTACTGAGGACTTTTTGGCGAACCCCTTGACCATACTGGGCAGTATATTTTTGGGATTTGAGGTCAGGTAGTTGAGGTATATGGAAGATTAAGGGGAACATTCAGTAAATTTTAGATTATGAAATAGTTTAGATCGATTTCATTGTTGATATATTTAATCCAAAATGTAACTTCATTAAAACCAATAATGTCTATTTCAAGTTGGCTTAATAATACAATTATTTAATAATCAAATATGCAATAGCTTTAGTATCTTTTGTTCCTCATCTTTGAGTATATATTGTTCAGATGAATATTTACTTTTTGCATTATTTAAACTTTCAACAGCCGTTTTTATCATATCTTCTGACATTGATTCTGCGAATCTTAAAAAACAAGAACCAGCAAAGAAACCAACTACGATAGCCCATCCCCAATGCATAACAGTTAGTAAAACAATAAAAGGGAAAAAGAAGAAGCCTATAGGGATAATCTTACTTGTTAATAAAATATTTTTATGATTTTCTTCTTCTTTTTTTATTTCTTCATCTATAGGTTTTAATTTACTAATTTTATATTGCTCATAAAATTTACTAACTTTATCACGTAAGTCTGAAGCTTCTTGTCTTAAAGTTTTATCATAATTATCGAAAATTAAGATGTGATTATCATTTTCTATATCTATTTGTGGAACTAGAGCAAAATTCTTTTGTGAAATAACTTGGTCATAAACTAGAGAGTTAGTATATTTGATATCTCTTAATTGTTTATCTAAACTGCTTTTTAGCTTTTTTGAAGAATTTTCTCTAACTTTAAATATTTCTCTTCTTTTATCTATTTCATTTAATATATCGTTATGCCACACTTTGCAATCTTTTTAACCTTCTCTCTCCCTAGACTTTCAGAAAGAATTAAGATTTTTTTAGACAAATCTACTAACTCATTAAAAGAATAGTTTACAGATTTATACTGATTTTTAAAGGTTAGCAGGGCAAAATGAATAATTTGGTTATTCTTTTTCAATTCATCTTGAACACTTGGATAAATATTCAATATATTGTTAGCACATTTAAATCTTGTTGTACAATTATTACTTTGAAGGGATAAAATCAAATTTTTAATATGATAATCTCCACTGTTTGCGTACAGAGATGCAAATGTATTACCTATGCCTTCAAAAATTTCGTTTTCATATAATTTAGAATTACCATCATCTATCACAGATAGAGCTTTTTCCAAAGTTACATTAATTTCTTTGACTCCTTTTAAGGCTAAAAATTTTATTACTTTATAGCAAACATCATATTTGTTAAAATCTTCGTCTTTAGAATCATTTTGTTTGAGGATTTTTTCCCAATGAAGATTTAATACTTCATAATCTAAATCTAAAGTAACTTCCCTCAGTTTGTTATAATTTCCATAAGTCCAGAAACGCAAATACTCATCATAATCATTGCTTTGTGTAAGGTTTGAATCAGCAAACCTTTTAATTTTTAACTGCATTATCTTTTCAGCAATCTTTTTGGGTTCCTCAGCAAGATGTCGCGAAACCGAAATAAAATCAAATCCTAAAATCTCAATTGTTGTCGCAGCAGACCAACGAATCAAATCAGTTTTTCCTGACTGCGCCTGCTCACTTAGCAGTTTCAACAAATCACTGCTTTGTTTTAACCGTTCTTTAACATAAGTAACAGTAATTTTGCCAAAAGCTTGTATAGTTAGTGCCAGAATAGCCTCTAGTTTTACTTCTTTGAGTATCTCTACAAAAGCTTCTAAAGGTGGGTCAGGGAGAGTAGCCACAGACTCAAATAGGTCAATCTCTTCACCCACATTTTCACAGATGCGGAAAGCTTCAAGGATTTCAGCAGCGGTATTGACAGTCATGGAGTTCATACTGAAGCTAGATGCTAAATTGACAACTATAAGTTAGCACCGTAGTTGGATATAAAGTTCAGTATAAATACTGCTATGTGAAGATGTGGCGTGCACTTGGCGCATCCCGTTTTGGTAAATCGCCCTGCACCAACGCACGCTACGCAAACAGTACTGGCTAGCTCAAAAAAAGCGCGTGTCAAGCCAAGCTATGAGTCCGTGCAGGCAGGTATTGCCTGCTGAAGGGGTGACAGGCCGAAGCCGAGGAAATATAAGAGTGTGACCGTTTTGGGGTTAAATTAGACTTGAGACTTTATAAACATCTTCTAAATGATCTTTAATTAACTCTGACTATTTAAAAAAATATCCCCTACTTCAGAAGCGCTGTTGTGAGCAGACAGCAAAAGCAGAGGTTTGTTAAATTTTAGTTTATTTACAAAACTACTTAACCGAGACAGCATCAACATCAATGGTGCTTGCGGTCGAAGTAGAACCCTCAGTGGTATTAGATGCTTCAGTGCCCACCTCACCCTTACGAGCTTTCCAGCCCTCAATTACTAGCCCAGACACCTCAGAAACTAGCAGAGTCAAAAGAAAAACATCATCAATCTGCCCTACAACAGGTATAATATCTGGCAGAAAATCAATTGGGCTGACCAAATAAACTAACGTTCCTAAAATTACCCACCAACGGTATTTCGGGTTACGAAGCAAATTGCCATACCAGGTATAAAGTGATTGGATTGAAAATTTCATATTTTGAACCTCCGGTTATCTTTAATTTTGACAAATTATGCTATAAATTTCCGGTGGGAATAACCGCCCTAGTTAGTCTAGAAGACGCTACTCATAATCTGTCAGCAAATACTTAATCTATAATTCTGCATAATAGTCTAGTACCTCAAGACGGAATTACGCAAAGAAACTGGTACGGACATGGTAATCACCGATCAAATTATACCGATTGAAAATATCGTAGAAAATTGGAATGTTTTTCTACTCTTGGTAAAAGAAGTGAATTTATCATTCAATTAAGTAAGTTGGCGTAAATAATTGTCGTTGGGATAAGGCAATAGGCAATAGGCA
>NZ_JAYGHD010000063.1:0-21270 GCF_034932245.1 Nostoc sp. UHCC 0251 | reverse complement strand
TTTTCAGTATTTATATATCTTAACATACCGGACTTTTTTGATGCCTATCTACTTATCCTAGAAAAAAGCGATGTCTACGATGGTCACTGAGCTTGTGGAAGTGCGGGCTACGCCTACGCTAAATTCATGAAAAATCAAACAGCCTCTCCTTGGACTTTTATCCCCACCTTATATTTCACCTCCGGCATACCTTACGTTATCATCAACACAGTTTCCGTAATCTTTTACAAAAAACTCGGAATAGATAATACTCAAATCGCCTTGTGGACAAGTTTTCTCTATCTACCTTGGGTGCTCAAAATGTTTTGGGGCCCAGTTGTCGATATTTACTCTACCAAGCGCAAATGGATACTTTATACCCAATTTGCCATGTTCTGCTGCTTGGGTTTAATAGCATTCTCCTTACAACTGCCAAATTTCTTTTTCATCTCCCTTGCAACATTAACAATAGGAGCATTTATTTCTGCAACTTATGACATTGCTACAGACGGCTTCTATCTCCTTGCCTTATCTCCAGAACAACAAGCCTTTTTTGTTGGTATTCGCTCACTGTTTTATCGAATGGCTGTTATCTTCGGTTCAGGAATATTAGTAGTCTTAGCGGGTCAGCTTGAAGTATCTCTCAACAACATTCCTTTAAGCTGGACTATAGCTATTGGCTTTTCAGCTTTAATTTTAGCAATTATGTTTATTTCGCATCGCCTAATTTTACCCTTACCTGAATTAGATAAACAACGACAAATACAAGCTAGGGAAAATATACCTTTTTGGTCAATTATTAGCTCATATTTTGCTCAGGATAAAATTATCAATATTTTAGCATTTATCTTGCTCTACAGACTTGGCGAAGCAATGCTTGTTAAAATAGCCTCTTTATTTTTATTGGACAAACCAGAAGTAGGTGGTTTAGGGCTATCAACATCAGATGTCGGATTAGTCTATGGGACATTCGGAGTAATATCTCTGATTTGTGGAGGAATTTTAGGAGGTTTGCTCATATCTAGATATGGATTAAAAAAATGTTTATTTCCTATGGCTTTGGCATTAAACTTGCCTGATATATTTTATGTGTACATGGCTTACACTAAACCTTCGCTAACTTTAGTGTATCCCTTGGTTTCCTTAGAGCAATTTGGGTATGGGTTTGGATTTACAGCTTTTAGTGTTTATTTAATGTATATTTGCCAAGGCGAATATAAAACTTCTCATTTTGCCATATCCACTGGCATTATGGCTTTAGGAATGATGTTACCAGGTTTAATTAGCGGTTATCTGCAAAAAGCATTAGGCTATCCATTATTTTTTATATTGGTTTGTTTGCTGACGATTCCTGGAATGATTGCTCTGTTTTTATACCTTTAAAAGAAGAACCGAAGCGTCAGAATAATTAATATTCTTACCGTTATGAGTTATGTTTTGGGAATAGATGGCGGCGGTAGCAAGACTATTTGTGTCTTGATGGATGATTTTTGTCAAGTGTTAGGTCGTGGTGAAGCAGGCCCATCTAATTATCAGAGTATAGGGATAGAAGCTGCTCTCCAATCTATTCAATCTGCAATTCACAATGCGGTTGAGGCAGCAATAATTGCAAGTAATTTAAAGATTCACGCGATATGTCTGGGTTTAGCGGGGGTAGGTCGCGCAGCAGATATCGAAGTAGTAAAAGGCTTAGTTCAAGAATTGCAAAATAATAAATATCTGCCTATTATTTGGGAATTACAGCCAGCAAATATTGTAATTTGTAACGATGCTTTAATTGCTTTAGTTGGTGGAATTGGTCAGCCTGTAGGAATTGTGGTTGCAGTAGGCACTGGTTCGATAGTTTTCGGGCAAAATCATCAAGGAGATACCAAACGAGTTGGCGGCTGGGGGTATATTTTAGGTGATGAAGGTAGCGCTTATAAAATTGCGATCGCAGGCATGAACGCAGCATTAAAATCTTATGATGGACGGGAAATATCAACGAGTTTGCTAGATGGTTTCAAACAGCATCTTGATTTGGAAAGTATAGAAGATTTAATAGAAGTAGTATATCGCCGAGAATGGGGAGTTAAACAGATAGCTGCTTTAGCACCAGTTGTAGATTTTGCCGCAGCGTCAGGTGATATAGTAGCAAATATTATAATTGATGATGCTGTAAAAGAGTTAGTAAAAGCCACATCTAAAGTAATTGATGCAATTTTTACTGCCGACTCAGTTTTAGAAGTAGTCACAACAGGAAGTGTCTGGCGCGGTAGATGCAAGATCCATGAAAGATTTGCAGCGTCTCTTGTTAAGAAATTTCCTAATGTAAGGGTAATTTTTCCGAGGTATGAACCTGCTTATGGTGCTGGTTTGTTAGCATTGCAGACAACTCAAAATTGACGCGAAGAAAGCAATAATATAAGTTTTCACTCTGCGAATATGCGCCCCAAAAAAGTTACTATTTCAGACCAAGCTGCGGTGGTAGCACTAGAATCATAACGATAACCGTCGTCGCGCATGAAGGTATGTTCTGCTTCATACAAGAAAACTTGGTGAGGGATGTTAGCATTCTCAATTGCTTTGATTATGGTTTGGCGATCGCTATCTGGTATATGAGGGTCAAGAGTACCAAACACCATTAGCATCTCGCCTTTGATTTCACTTACCCTTTGGATTGTATCAGCTACCTCTTTACCCAGTTTACCACTGGGAATACCAGTAGGGTAACAGCAGACACAAGCCCTAATTTCGTTTTGAAATGCTGCGCGGAATGCTAAATGTCCACCAATACAAAAGCCTAAAGTGCCTATTTGATTTGGAGAAACCGCACTCTCTGTTTTCAGAAGTTCAATCACAGCAAGGCAATCGGCATCATAATCAGCTACGGAGGTTCGACGCGCATCGTCATTACCCCGCATCCGTCCCAGATCGTCTGGCTCAATTACTAAACCAACTGGCTCTATTCGGTGAAAAATTTCTGGGGCTGCTACTACATAGCCGTATCCTGCTAAGTAGTTAGCTAGACGAATCATTGGATCGCCTAACTGATAAATATCACTGTAGAAGACAATACCAGGGTATTTTCCTGCTGCTTTGGGAGCCGCTACATAAACACGCATTAAGCTGCCATCTACTCTTAACTCAACGTTGCGCTTAGTGATTTGCACTTTTTTGTCTCCGTGTTACGCTTGCTGTCATTAGCTTCTACACTATAGCGCCGCAGCATCCGGTTACTTTCAACCCACAATTTAGCGTTCTTTTATCAATGCAAAGTTTGTCGCGATCGCCTTAATATACTAAGCATTTCTTCTCTTTGTGTCCTCTGCGCCTCTGCGGTAGCCTGCGACAAGCCGATGCAGCGTCTACGTTAAAAAAATAAAAAGTTTTAGCCTTAAACCTCATCTAAGTTGAGAACCGTAGTTTTCGCCCTCACCCTAAATCCCTCTCCCATATCTGGGAGAGGGACTTTGAAATTCTAGCTCCCCGAATCCCAGATATGGGGGATAGGTTGGGGAATGAGGGCAAATCTTTTTCAAAAGAGTTGAACTACAGGTTTCAAGATAGACGTGGTTTAGGGACTTCCAAATAAAAAAATATTCAATTAACTCTTGTGGGGTGGGCATCTCGCCCGCCCAGTCCATAAGGCAGGCAAGATGCCCACCCCACAATATTGGATAATTTATTTCTTGGAGTTCCCTTAACCCAAACGTATCCTGACTTTTCACGGTATCTGAAAACCTCTCTCTAAATCTCTCTCCTAAAAGGAGAGAGACTTTGAGTTTTCCCCCTTCCCGTGTCGGGAAGGGGGTTAGGGGGTTAGGTTTTCGTAGACTTTTCCACATAACGTGAAAAGTTAGAAACGTATCCCCTCAGAATTCACACCAATAATTAGTAAAGGGGACAGATGACATTCGCTTGCTGCGAATCACCCATCCCCGAATAGCTGCCCAGATCATGAACCTGGAATCTATAGTCCGGTATCTAATAATCACAGTATCGGCCGAGATATGTAGATTGTCACTGGGATAGATACTGATTTACGAAATACTTACGAAAAGATTGTTACACAATTACTCTTGTTCACCCTTAATTCCGCCTCCCATAGCCAACAGCGCCGTTCCATAAGCTGCTTCTGTGTACACTGACGCGACTACAGGAACCTGCAAATGACGCGCCCTAATCGCAGTCCAAGTGTCATTCGCCGCACCACCGCCAGCAGTATAAACACGGCTCAACTTGTCTGCGCCCATTTGCTGTAATAATTCATACCCTCGCGCTTCTATGCGGGCAATACTTTCTAACAACCCATGTAAAAATTCCACTGGGTTATCTGGGCGTGGTGACAAACGTGGCGGTAAATTAGGATCGTTAATCGGAAAGCGATCGCCTACCTTCAACAACGGATAATAATCTAACTCGCTCGCTTTTGATGCATCAATCTTCCGGCTAAGGCTTTCTAACTCAGCATTTGTGAAAAATTGCTTTAGTACTGCACCTCCAGTATTAGAAGCACCACCAGTCAGCCACAAATCACCCAGGCGATGGCTGTAAATCCCATATCTGGCATCTTCTTGCCGGGTACGACTTAACAACTTTAGTACTAACGTTGAACCAAGGGAAGTCACGGCTTCACCAGGTAATTTTGCCCCACTGGCGAGAAAAGCCGCAATACTATCAGTTGTACCTGCACACACCAGACAATCACGGCGGAAACCAAACTTATCGGCAATTTCAGGACGCAATTGGGCAATCGGAGTACCAGGAGGTAAAACTTTGGGTAGCTGAATCGGTATTTGTAAATTTTCTAGCCATTGTGGGTATTTCAACTCTTCCACGTCATAACCCAGCTTTAAAGCATTATGGTAATCGCTAATCCCCAACTGTCCATGTAGCAGAAACGCCAGCCAATCTGCTTGATGCAAGAAGTATCTAGCTTCACTAAAAGAGGGTTGTTGCCTCATCCACAAAAGTTTAGCGAGGCTGGAGGTGGCACTCAACACGGTATGATTGGGGGGTGCGATACTCCTCAAATGCTCTAACACCAATGATCCCCGCGCATCGTTGTACAGCAATGGTGCATCTGTTGGATTGCCAGCCGCATCGACCAGTAAGACGGTGGAAGAAGTACCATTAATTGCGATCGCTTTAATTTCTCCCCGCAATTGGTCAGGTATTTGTTCCAGCAGCATAAACAAAGCCTCCTGCCAAATTTTTGGCGTAACGGCGGCTGGTGAGTCCTGGAAGGGATATCGTACCTCAGCCTGGATACAAGAAGCTTTATCGTCAATCACTACACCGCGTGCGCCAGATGTGCCGAAGTCGATACCCAAATATAAATTCATATTTTTATAAATTTTTTTAATGGAAAATAATTAATGGCTACTGATTAATAACTGCTTTTGTTGCATCTTGTAACAAGATATTCCACAATCTTGGCAAAACAAGGAAAAGTAGTAAACGAACTGTTCAAAATCTATTCAGTTTAGGAGGTTTTCAGCCATGCCTATCTTAGATACTCTGTACATCGCTCAGATATCTTCTATCTCAGATACTCAAGTCTACATCGCTCTAGTTGTGGCATTGATTCCAGGAGTTCTAGCTTGGCGATTAGCCACAGAACTTTACAAATAACGGTACGATGTGACACAGTTAAAAAGCTAATAACCCTGGCAGTACGGGGTGCAATTTCTAGATGTTTGTGGTTTTATCCCATAAGTAGCTAAGAAAATAGCACTTACGTAAGCCAGGTTATTTTTTAACCAGTGCGACACTTGTAGCTATTTCAAAAAAATGAAGTAATATGACAGCTAAATCAAGCATTCAAGAGTGCTGAGTGCTGAGTGCTGAGTGCCCAGGAAGAAGTAATAAGTAAAAAGTAGTACTTATGAATCTTCCCACTTTAAGCCGAGGCACTAGCTACTCTGAACTGATTTGATGCTGAGTGTGATTAGTGATTTTTTTACTCAGCACTCATAACTCAGCACTCAGCACTCTTCATAGTGCTTTCCTTCACCAAGCGAGGTTATTTTTTAGCATCATGAACGCGATTCAACCCTCCAGACCACCGTTACAACCTATACAAAAACGCCGGGTCATTTCTCGGCCAAAGCGGCATCTTCGTCAACGTTCTTACCAGGTGATGGCAGTGGAAAGCACAGCCAAAATAGCTGTTAATCTCGTCATTACAGCCGTTGCAGCATCTGCTTTAGCACAACTTTTGCCTTATCATTGGTCACAGCAAGTAAAGTTGCGCGAAATTAGTACTGAAGTCAAGCTGATGGAAGGACATGTCAATGGTTTGCAGGCTGAATTTAGCCGTAACTTCGATCCTCAGCAAACCAAAAGTATTATGCAACAACAGGGATACCGATTTGATCCTAGCCAGCGTCGGGTCGTGTTGATGAATCCGGATCGCCGAGAAAATGAACAAACAGAGTCATTACCCTAAGACAAATCGCAAATTTGGGATTATTTAGGTTTCTTGTGATTCTGGCTACGTATAAACTGGGTGTTAATTTATATTATTGCTAATAAATAATGGTTAATCGCTAATTTTAAATAACTATATAGTTATCATTCATTAGTCATTAACGATACAGGGTCAGCAAACTTTAATTCAAAATTTAATAATTTATTTTGAATTTTGAATCCCACAGAAGAACTAATCTACCAAATAGGACGCTCAGGAAATAACAAATCATTTAGCCAATTTTCGATTTGTAAACGCAAGCGAGAACCAATAACATCCCTAGTTGTTTCAATAGAGGGCAGTTGAGTAAGGGCGCGACGATAATCAGCGATCGCACAATTCCAGTCGCCCCAAAGATGGTAAGTCCTGCCGCGTTCAGCCCAGATATGACCTTCTAGCTGACCGAAAAGCAATGCTACCTCAAAATTCTCAATTGCCTCTTCATATTGCCCCAAATCACGCCAGGTAATGCCTCGGTTAATCCATGCCCGAACATGACGAGGATTCAAATTAATAGCTTGATCGTAGTCGGCAAGTGCTGCTGCTAATTCTCCACAAGCTGCGTAGTAATTTGCCCGATTATTATAAGCACTAGCCAAATAGGGATTAAGTTTGAGGGCGGTGTTATAGTCAGAAAGCGCTTTTTGCGTTTTGCCACTTTGAAAATAAATCAGCCCCCGGTTGTTGTAATCAACGGCATTATGGGGATGGCGGAAGATTAGTTGGGTTAAAAGTGCGATCGCCTCAGTATAGTCTCCTTGTTGAGCCAATCTCAAAGCACAAGAACGTAAGCAGCTATCCCCTAAAGTAGATTCGCCACTGTCATTTTTCTTATCTTCTTGCTCTTTATGTATAATATTTAACATAAACTTACATTTGTTATTTTGCTGGTCACCGTCAGCTAAAAATGAGTAAATATTCATCTTTTTCTGGATTCAATCAGTGTTTTCTGGAATAAAATTCTAGTTTTTGCCTGCTGGTAGTTTTACCCTGTGTCTATTTTTAAAGTATTTAGGCTTACCTAGAAGCCATCTCAAGAGAGAATTTAACCTAGTCGCATAAGAGAAATCTACGCCCTAAATACACAATTGATCCTCAAACCTAATCATGAATACTTCATCCCTAGGGTGAATTCCAGAAATAGCAGATGTCAATCTCAAAGGGTAGCACCGCAAGGCGGAAGTCAAAAATCAAAAGTCAAAAGTCAAAAGTATTATGGAATAAGCTCTTTAGGGATTTTAATGGTTGCTCTATTTCCGCCGTGGCGTACTAGTCAAGTAGTAAGAGCGACAAATTGGTAGAATGCCAACAAGCCGTTCTTTAGAGAGGGGATGAGGAAGATGAGGAGGATGAGGAAGCAGGGGAAGCAGGGGAAGCAGGGGAAGAATAATTAATGCCCAGCCCAATGCACCATGCCCCATGCCCCATGCACCATGCCCAATGCCCCATTCCCCATTCCCTAAATTCAATTTTTAAATTTTGAGAAATTTTCCGATGACAACCGCAATTTCCTATCCCAATGCCCCTGATTTAGCAGCCGATGATTACATTGTTATCGGCTTGGCAACCTGCTTCGTCAAAGAAGATGGAGAAGTCTATCAAATCGAAGTTATAGAACCGATTCCCTCTGCGGCTTTGGAAGCGCTGTTAAAGGGCATCCCTACCTCCTACAAGCTGGCTCATGCAACAACTTTGGGATCTGTGCTGGATGGCGATTCACAACTGTTGCCAGATGGCTTCCCAGAGTCGGCTCAGTTTGGAGAAGAATTTGTGCCACGGGCATTTGCAGCAGCTCGTACCTACAAGCGACGTGAATCTGCAAAATCTTTAATTCCCTTAGGTACAAACTACACTGAATTTAAGCATTCCATTGAGCGCAAGCGGGTATTAAATGCCGCTAGAGTTGTCACCAAAGAAGATAACGTTAAACAGCATTCTCATACTCACAAGGTTCTTTAAGTTAATTATGCTAAAACTTTACGGCGGTGCTCGTAGTCGAGCCTCAATTGTTCACTGGTATTTAGAGGAACTAGGAGTTCCCTATGAATTCGTCAAGCTCGATATGCAGGCTGGTGAACACCTCAAACCTGAATATTTGGCAATTAACCCAGTTGGTAAAGTTCCAGCAATTGTTGACGGGGATTTTAAACTTTGGGAATCTGGGGCAATTTTGCTCTATCTTGCCGATAAGTATGGTAAAACTGCCCTTTCACTAGAGGAACGTGCTGTATTTTCCCAGTGGACGTTGTTTGGCAATTCTACCCTGGCTACAGGGATTTTTGTGGAAGCAAATCGGGAGCGAGAAATGCCCCGCTTGTTGACTTTCTTGAATGAGATTCTCGAACGGCAACCTTTTCTACTGGGTAATGAATTTACTGTTGTGGATGTGGCAGTGGGGTCTATTCTGAGTTACATTCCCATCATGCTAAAACTAGACCTCAGCCCCTACCCAGGGGTGTTGAACTATATCAAGCAGTTATCCGAGCGTCCAGCATTTCAAAAAAGTATTGGCGGAGGGGCTTAAAATAATTCGTAATGACGCTCCTGCGTCGCTAACGCTGCGCTAACGTAATTCGTAATTCGTAATTGAATTCTTAACTACGAATTACGAGTGTTTTAACGATAGTTTGTAAATTGCAAAGCTACCGGGTAGTCTTCTTGTTTTAGGCGCTGCATGACTACTTGTAAGTCATCTTTAGATTTGGCAGAAACTCGCACAGCATCCCCTTGGATGGAAGCTTGTACCTTTTTGAATTCGTCTCGAATCAATTTGGAAATTTGTTTGGCGATTTCCTGACTAATGCCTTTTTTGAGTTTGATTTCTTGACGCACGCGATTACCACTAGCTGATTCAACTTTGCCAAAATCAAAGATTTTCTGTGAGAGATTACGCTTGGCGGCTTTTTCCCGCAGAATGTTGTGTACAGAATCTAAGGTAAACTCGCTGTCAGTACTAACGTTAATGCTTTCTTCGACTAACTCGACAGTAGTTTCAGTGTCTTTGAGGTCGTAACGACCTTTGATGTCTCGGATAACTTGATCGACGGCGTTAACCAACTCTTGTCGGTCAAAGTCGCTCACAATGTCAAAGGAAAAAGTAGAAGCCATAAAACATTTTGGATTTTAGATTTTAGATTTTGGATTGGGAATTGGGAAAGAGAAGGCAGAAGTTCTTTAATTTTTATTTCTCCCTCATCTCCCTCATCCTCCCCTGCTCCCTCATCTTCCCACTCCCCACTCCCTACTCCCCACTCCCCAATTAACTACTAGTTTGGATAATGCTCAATAAGATGAGAGTACCAGAGCTAAGAATGCCAATGGCAAACATCAGCGATCGCAAAAGGGGTATATTCAAAATATAAAAAATCGAGTATAGCAAACGGGCTACCACAAAGGCGATCGCAGCCACTTGTCCTGTAGAGGAATTTACACCAGTTACATAAGCCATCAATGCGGCTGCCGCAAACACCATAAACGCTTCAAAGGTGTTCTGATGTGCCCAAGTAGCTCGTTGGGCATAAGGTGGCAATTTATCAAACATGGCGCGAGGAGTAGAAAGCATTTCATACCCAATACGCGCACGGGCATAAGCTACTAGCAAAAATGGCACGTAAATTAGAACGGCAGCAGCAGCGATCGAGTACAAAAAAATTATCATTACTTATTAGTCGTTGGTTATTAGTCATCAGTCATCGGTCATCAGTCATTAGTCAAATACAAATGACAAAAGACAAATGACAAATGACTAATCAAAGTAGAAAAGCGTCACCACTTTTCTTTGTTCTTCTGCATCCTGACAGGTTTGTAACAGGGTGCGACTGTCGTGAAACGCAAAGCAGATTAGTTGCTGGCAACGGGAGACAATCTCCTTGTTGCACAAGTAACTAGCTTCAGCAAGAGACAGATTATCATTACTGGGATTTTCGACTAGATGCATTACCTGTTCGAGTTGCTGGCGTGATTCCAAAGGCTGGCGTTCCAGGCTTTGGGGGAGAATCACCGTCAACAAATTTGCATCAGCCCGTGTTGCTCCCTTAATGGCAGCTGAATTTGTACCTGTAGCACCAGAAGTAATGATTCGATTACCCGATAAAACTAGGGCATATGTCATCATTTCAATAAGATTCTGATGCGTAATCGGCACATGACGAGAACCCAGCAAGGCGATTCTTTTGGAACCCGTTTGCTGGATTGTCGCTAGTTCTTGCGCTAATGTATCTAGGTTAATAAGGTCTGTTGATTGGCTCAAAGATGGAGATAATCAGATTAAACGACCCAGATATTTTACCAAACAGCGTGTAGATGCGAGGAAAACTTGAGTTAAACATTGCTACTAATTTTCGATTGTTTGGTTCAGTAACTCCATTGCTTGGTTACACCAGGCTAGCCAATGTGTTTCGTAACTAATGCCATTTAGGAGAGTCAAGTACTGAAATTTGCCTGATTCTGGCAGTTCTTGCGGGTTCTGAAAGTAACGCTGTTCTAAATTTTTGTACGTAGACAATTTTTTTAGATGGGCTTCTTGGTGATGTTCTAGCTCTGCCAAGATAATTTGCTTAGGAACAATATCACCAGCAAAAATTTTAACCAGTAAATCATCTTTAATCGGTGTGGGTTCACAAGATTGAGCAATCCACTCTTTGAGACGCTGTTCGCCCAAGTCTGTAACGCTGTAGAGTCTTTTATCTGGCCGTCCTGCTTGAAGAATCGACTCGGAACTGATCCATCCTTGATCTTCTAGCTTCGACAACTCCCGATAAATCTGCTGGTGACTTGCTGACCAGAAAAAGCCTACAGAGCCATCAAATCGTTTTGCTAAATCATACCCACTACAGGATGCCTCAACCAGAGCAGCTAATATTGCGTGCGCTAATGCCATAATTTTTAATTCACTACTTGACATATGCAACTAATTGCATAAAGATATTTATATGCAATTAGTTGCATATTAACTTAAACAACAAGGAGCCAGAGATGCCTCAAGTAATACCGGGAAGATTTACAGCCGAGATTGATGAACCCTTTGTTGTGTTTTTGATTGGGATGCGAGTTAATAAATTATTCGCTTTTTCCAAATGGGTTCCCACAGCCAGGGCAATGTCGCCCATGCTACAAAGCCTTAATCAGAATCCTGAAAAAGGGTTTTTAGGAGGAGAAACTTTTGTTTACTGGCGAGGGGTAGGACTGATTCAGTATTGGCGATCGTTCGAGGATTTGGAACGTTTTGCCAAAAATCCAGCCGATGCACATTTAAAAGCTTGGCAAAGGTTTAATCAAGCCATTGGTGCTGATGGCAGTGTTGGCATTTGGCACGAAACTTATTTAATAGAACCGGGAAAATATAAGGCGATTTACGGGAATATGCCTGTCTTTGGATTAGCTGCTGCAACTAAGCACGTCCCAGCTATGGGGCGGAAGGAAATAGCACGCCGTCCCCTGAGAGGTGACGGCGAACCAGCTGTATCCTTAGCAATACAGCCTCCTAACTGATAACTGAGCATTGATGCTCTTAATTGTTTGAGTTGATGAATCTAAGACAATGCCGCTGCCGGAGTTAAACCTAGTTTAGATAACAGGCGGTCAATGTCAAAATGCTCAGACATTAACTGACGAATGCACTGAACCTTAATCGGCTCGTGGAGGCGGACTTGCCCAAAAGTGCGGTCAACAATTTCTACAGTGGTGAGGGTGTCTAAGTCAACAGATAAAATCGGGATTTCTAGTTCCTCAGCGCGACTGAGAATAAACGGTGGCGGTGGTAGTTGCCCGGTGAGAATTAAACATTGGGTAGAAGTTTCCAAAGCAGCTTGCTGAATTTCCACGCGATCGCCTCCTGTTACCACTGCCATATTTCGGCGTTTGCGAAAATACTTCACAGCGGAGTTGACATTCATCGCTCCAATTGCCAGGCTTTCTACCAACAAATCCATGCGATCGCTGCGACAGAGAACATCAGCCTTTAACTGTTTGACCAGTTCGCCAACGCTGACGCTGCGGAGCAAAGCATTGTTCGGCAGCATTGCTAGAACCGGAATCCCTTGGTGTTCCAAAAACGGACGCAAGAGAGTGTTAACCGCTTCTAGTTGGGTGATAGGAATATCATTGATCACAACTCCAATTAAGCTATCACCCACACGCCCTTTAGCAGCCAACAACGCCTCAACCGAAAGCAACGATTTATAGCGGGTTACTAACAGCACACCAGCATCTAATACTTCAGCCATTTGTAGCAAAGACAAGCCAAACAAACTGCCTTCAGAAAAATCACCAGGCCCCTCCAGTAACACCAAATCTCCTCGGGACATTTGCAAATATTGCTGTATTAGGGACTGCTGATAATCGGTTTTGTCTTCCCCTCGTAAGCGCTTTTGCACATTGAGTTCATCCAAAGCCAGCATTGTAGGTGCAACACGGTTTTCCGGCAAATTGAGGCTAAGAGCGATGAATTGGACATCTTCCTCAATTACGGTTCCACTAGACGAATTTAGACACGTACCAAGCGGTTTACCGTAGGTAATATCCAGTCCTTTTTGCTGTAGCTGATGAGACAAACCCAGAACAGTTGCAGATTTACCGCTGTAAGTCTCGGTTGATCCAATCAGCAAATATTTAGGGGATTTTGGCACACATGCACTCCTAATTTCAAAAGTCAGAAGAACCCAGCTAGGTGTTTCCTAATTCTAGTTCCTTCTGGCAAAAGCCTCTCGCTCTCACAAATAAAGGTTTCCCAGAATTAGCTTCTGAATAAGCAGGGGAGACTCTTATGGGTAGGTTCTTCAGATTAGACCAATTTTTTGGGTTTTGGAACCAAAAAGATTGTCTAAAACCTTAAAACTACGTTAAATGACTTTATTTGTTAATAGTAAATACTTCTAAATGTAGATGGCTGGTTGATAGGGAAAGGGATAATGCTGAAAGAGTTGATTTTCTCTGATCAATTACTGGCTAGGAGATTATTTTGATGAAAACCAGAAAACTAGGCAAACTTGGGTTAGAAGTTTCAACTATCGGACTTGGTTGTATGGGAATGTCTGAGTTTTATAGTGGTCGTGATGAAAATGAGGCGATGTCTACGACAAGCCGCTTCGCGTCTACGCTACAATTCATCGAGCATTGGAACTTGGAGTTAAATTTCTTGATACTGCCGATATGTATGGGCCTTTTACTAATGAGCAATTAGTAGGCAAAGCAATTAAAGATCGTCGAGATCGAGTAGTATTAGCAACCAAATTTGGCAATGTCCGCACTGAAGATGGTGGTTGGCAAGGAATTAGCGGCAAACCCGAATATGTCCATCAAGCTTGCGATGCCTCACTCAAACGGCTGGGAGTGGAAGTGATTGACCTCTATTATCAACATCGGGTAGATACAACCGTACCCATTGAGGATACTGTCGGAGCAATGGCGGAGTTAGTTAAGCTTGGAAAAGTTCGTTATTTAGGGCTTTCAGAGGCTGCTCCGGCGACGATTCGGCGGGCTGTGGCAGTTCACCCCATTGCAGCATTGCAAACAGAATACTCTCTTTGGAGTCGAGAGCCAGAGGATGAAATTTTACCTACGGTGCGGGAATTAGGAATTGGGTTTGTTCCCTATAGCCCATTAGGAAGAGGGTTTCTATCAGGTGCGATCGCTAGCCCTGACGATCTAGCACCTGATGACTATCGTAGAAATGCGCCTCGCTTTCAAGGTGAGAATTTTTATAAAAATCTGCAATTAGTTGAGCAAGTGAAGGCAATTGCCACCGAAAAAGGAGTAACTGCTAGTCAGCTTGCACTAGCATGGCTATTGGCTCAAGGAGAAGATATTGTCCCAATTCCTGGTACAAAACGCCGTACCTACTTAGAGGAGAATGTTGCAGCTACCGAAATTACCCTGACTGAAGAAGAGTTGAATCGACTGGAAGCAGTTGCACCAAAAGGTGTAGCAGCAGGTGAGCGCTACCCTGACATGAGTACTGTTAACCGTTGATCCATTAACGAAATGTAACCAGATTTGTGCTGATTGTTCCCAGTAGTGCAACACGGCGGAAATAAACCACCCATTCCAAATCAATGAAATGCTTACGCTGTATTCATTTTTAATTTTTAATTCCGTCTTGCGGTAGTAGTGCGATCGCAGGTGAAAAGCTAAAACTACACAAAATAATTATGTTGTGAATCAAGGTAAGTATGCCATTTTAGGTTTTTATTAATCATTCTTTGATGGTAAATAAACCTGCGCTGTAGGGGCAATAACCTGCCTGCGGGAAGCCTCTACGAGATATATGGTTTTTTAAATCATATATCATTGATATTTACTATTAATTTGTCATCTTTAAAAACATTCATTTTTGCTCAAAATCCCAATACCTGTCTTGATTTTTCAAGTACTTCTTTGGGGCGAAATGGTTTTGTTAGATATAAATCTGCACCAACCTCAATCCCTTTTTGTTTATCAAATTCCTGCCCTTTAGCTGTCAATATCACAATGTAGATGTCAGTCATTTGCAAGTCGTGTTTCACAATGTTACAGACTTGCAGACCATTCATTTTAGGCATCATCACATCGAGAAAAACTAGATTTGGTTTTTCAGTTTTAATTGTTTCGAGAGCTTCTTCTCCATTTCTAGCAGTTAAAAGTTCAACACCCTCGTCTTCTAATGCTTCTAGGGCTTGTTCCATTAAAATCAAGATATTGGGTTCATCGTCAACAATCAGAATTTTCTGGGTCATAAGATTAGGGAGTGGGGAGTGGGGAGTGGGGATTGGAGATTAAAAGAATTCTTTCCTAGTCACCAGTCTCCAATCACCAAATCCAGCGATTATTGTTCAGACAGCATAATAAAAAATACATTTTCCAACTCCTTCTCAAACCGTAGGGTTTTCACCAAATCGGCTTCTTGAGAGAAGATAGAATCGATGATGATCATGTCAGGTTTGGCTGACAAGGCTTTATGGATGCATTCTTGCGGATCGGAGGCTTCAATCACGCTGTATCCTTGAGTTTGCAGTACATCTGATAAGGTTTTTAAGGCTGATGCATTTTTATCTACAACCAATACCTTTTTATTAGAAGTGCCTTGGTAAAGGAGTGAGTCAATTTCGTTGAGGAGTTTCTCTGTGTCAATGGGCTTAGTGAGATAGCGATCAATGCCAATATGATAGCCCCGTTCTTTGTTTTCAATAATTGACAAAATAATGATCGGAATGTCTGAGGTCAGGGGATCATTTTTGAGAACGGCTGCCACATCAAAGCCGTTGATTTGGGGCATCATCACGTCCAAAAGAATCAGATCGGGACGAGCTGTTTTGATTTGATGAATTGCATCCACACCATCTTTCGCTTCCCGAACCTTGTAGCCTTCGTTTTCCAGTTGTTGACGGAGCAGTTCTCGAATATTGGCATCATCATCCACAACCAAGATCGTTTTACAGTTTTGGTTCAGCACAGTGTTTGTGGTGATGACGTGTTCTTTGAGTTGTTTGACTAGCGTATCCAGATTCAGATTAGGAGTGGTTTTTGGATCGCAGGCGTAGGTGGGAATGATGAACGAGAATATGCTGCCGTTACCTGGTTCACTCTCAACCCAGATTCTACCGCCATGATGATCGACGATTTGTTTACAGATGGGCAGTCCTAACCCTGTACCTTTGGGTTTGTCGGTGAGGGTGTCGCCAACTTGGCGGAATTTCTCGAATACTTTCGGCTGGTCTTCAGGTGCAATACCAATGCCTGTGTCGATGACGCTGATGCAAACACCGTCGTTTCCTTGTTTGACGCGGCAGGTGACACAACCAGATTCGGTAAACTTAACGGCATTGGAAATCAGGTTGATTAAAACTTGCAGCAGACGATTGCGATCGCCTACTAGGTGGGGCAGTCCAGGTTCAATCTCGCTGACAAACTGCAAGCCATTAGTTTCAAATAATCCTGCGGTAGCATTGGTTGCCCAATCCAGTAATTCGCTCGGATCAAGGGGCTGCATCTGCCATTCCACCTTACCTGCTTCCATCTTGGCGATGTCCAAAACATCATTAATCAAGGACGTGAGCCGTTCTGCTTCCGACACAATAATGTTGAGATTGTCAGCCACCCGCTTAATGGTTTTCTGAAGCTTACGGTCTTCGGTAGAAATCATTGGGAACACATCGGTTTCCAGCTTTTCTTGAATGATCGACGCAAAACCAAGAACAGAAGTCAGTGGCGTCCGCAGTTCGTGGGAAACTGTTGAGATGAAGTCGGTCTTCATCTGGTCGATTTCCTTTTCTGCGGTCACATCCCGAATCAGCAGTGCTGAACCGAAGCAAGCAGCGGGTTCTGAATCTGCCGTCTTTTTGAAAATAGCGGTTGCCACTGCCTGACCAATGCGTTCCTTGGTCAGTGCAACTTCGGCAGAGAACACCTCTTTGGGATGGGACTGAGTTCGTGCAATTAAGTCTGCTAAACCAGATATCGGTAGTTCTCGGTAGTGACCATTAAGGGCGGTGGCTGTCAATCCATACATGGCTAAAAAGGCAGGATTGAAGTGGGTAATTTGTCCTCTGGTGTCTGCCACTAACAAACCATCTGCTAAGTTATCTAAAATGGCATTTAATCCCTGCGCTTCTGCTAAGGTATTTTGCAAAGCAGCCGTTCGCTCGACAACTCTGGCTTCTAGTTGTTGATTAAGTTGCCGCAGAGCAATTTCTGCTTGTTTGCGGGCAGAAATATCGGTATTAATTTCTAGCATGGCACAGGGCTGACCGGATAAATCTCGTTGCAAAGTCCAGCGGCTCTGAACGGTAATCGGTCTACCATCGCGCGTAATGTGTTCCAGTTCTCCTTCCCAAGTGCCCTCCCGTAGAAACTCTGATAGAATTTCTTCTAAAGGTTTTGGAAAGGTTGATTTTAGAAAAGCGTGAATGTGTTGGTCTTTCACTTCCTCACGCGTCCAACCGTAAAGCCTTTCAGCACCCTGATTCCAGTGATAGATTTTGTCGTTCATGTCGCGGACAATGATGGCATCGCTGGAATGATTCAACATATCGAATAAACGTTGATTTTCAGCTTCTGCCAGCTTGCGATCGTGAATATCAGTACAGGTGCCAATCCATTCTCGAATACTGCCGTCTTCTTCCAGGACGGGGGCACCACAGACAGAGAAGTAGCGGTATGTGCCATCCTTGCCACGCAGCCGATATTCAGTTTGGTAGATACCTCGTTTTGCCACAGCAGCATTCCAAACTTCTGTGGAGTTGGCGCGGTCATCGGGGTGAATTGGATCGATCCAGCCCCAACCTTCAACTTCAGCTTCGCTCTGCCCCGTATAGTCCATCCAGGTGAGCATTTCACTGCTTATTCCCAGTCCTTCTGGGGTAGCTCCCCAGACGATCTGTGAAGTAGCAGTTACTAAGGAGCGATATCGTTCTTGAAGACGCAGATTTTCGGCTTCTGCCAGCTTGCGATCGTGAATATCGGTGCAGGTGCCAATCCACTCTCGAACGCTGCCATCTTCTTCTATGACCGGGGCACCCCAGACCCAAAAGTAACGATAGTTGCCATCCTTGCCACGAATTCGGTATTCAATTTGATACATACTCAGGTTTGCCACGGCAGCACCCCAGACTTCTCCAGTGTAGGTGCGATCGTCAGGATGAACGGCATCAATCCAGCCTCCATTTTCCGCTTCAGCTAGACTTTGACCTGTATAAGCTATCCAGCTTGCCAGTTCAAAGCAAATTCCTTGTGGTGTGCTTACCCAGACAATTTGTGTATTAGCAGTTACCAAAGAGCGGTATCTGGCTTCACTCTGTTTCAGGATTTGTTCATTATGTTGGCGTTCCTGCTGAACGCATCGGAGGTCGCTGATGTCCTCTACACTAGACCAGATCAGTTGTTGCCCATCTTTCTCAATCTTCAATCCAGAAATTCTAACCGGAACCAGATGCCCATCTTTGTGGATTAACTCCTTCTCATAAGGGCCATAGCGACCAGTTTGTTCTAGCTTCTCTAGCGTAGCTTGGTCGGCGATCGCATAGTTTTCCGGAGTAATTTGCCAGTAGTTGAGATTCAGAGTTTCTGGAATAGTACGTCCCAAAATGGCAGCATAGGCGGGATTGATGCTAATTAGCGTCCCATCTATTCGGCATAGTGCTAGCCCAACAGGACATTGTTCAAATAGCTGACTATTGTATTCATCAAGTTGGTTAAACATGATTAAAGTTTCTTTAGTGGTGTATTTGAGTAGGGTTAGAACAACAGAACCAAGACAACAAAGTGGCGTAAAGCTTTAACGAAATTGGGTGGCGTTGGAACATCTGGTAAATTTCATCGGGTGATGCACCTTCCACATTTGGACTGTGCTGTGAAAGTCGCTGAATCAATTGAGTGTGCCGGATCAGCAAATCTGTCGGTTTGAGCATTGGAGCTGTTGATGGAATGAAGCCGTCAGCATCGGGAGTGGGGGATAATTCGGTTGTGGCAGTTGGCGAGGCAGAGGTGCTATTTTGTTCTTCAGCAGCATCTACCAATGCACAATTTATTGGAATCTGAATCCAGAATTCTGTGCCTTCACCTGGTTGAGAACGACACTTGAGCATTCCCCCATGTTTGTCTACAACAATTTGGTAGCTGATTGCCATGCCTAACCCAGTTCCCTTACCAACATCTTTCGTGGTGAAAAAGGGATCGTAAATGCGGTGGATTACTTCCTCCTTCATGCCTGGGCCGTTGTCGGCAATGCGAATCACAACCCACTGTTTGTCAAGTACTTCAGTGCGAATGGTGATTTGTCCCGTAGGGGGGGATATTTCTTCTTCATTCCCCATTCCCTCCTCTAGAGCATCAATGGCATTTGCCAGGATGTTCATAAATACTTGATTCAACTTTCCGGGGTAGCATTCAATCAAGGGAAGTTTGGCATAGTCTTTAACTATTTCAATTTTCGGTCGGCGAATAGCCGCTTTCAGGCGATGGTGAAGAATCATCAGTGTCCCATCGATGCCATCGTGGATGTTGACGGCTTTCATTTCTGCTTCGTCATGGCGGGAGAAGTTTTTCAGGGATTGGACAATTTCTACGATGCGACCTGTGCCCAGTTTCATCGAATCTAGCAGTTTGGGGAGATCCTGCATGATAAATTCCAGGTCGATATTGTCTAACTCTGATTCCAGTTCTGGAGGAGCAACAGGTAGGAATTTCTGATACTTTTCTAATAGGTGCAACAAATCTTGGGCGTATTCAGCAACATACCTTAAATTGCCGTAAATAAAGTTAACCGGGTTGTTGATTTCGTGGGCAACTCCGGCAATGAGTTGCCCTAGACTGGACATTTTTTCGCTTTGGATCAACTGAGTTTGGGCTAATTGCAACTCATGGAGAGCTTGCTGAAGCTTCTGTGTCTGGGCTTTTGCCTGGAGGGCTGCTTGAGTGCTCTGCTCGTAAAGCATAGCTTTGTCAATGGCGATCGCGGTTTGAGAGGCAAAGATACTCACAAGTTTCAGGTGTTCAGCCATGTATGAGTCAGTTTTGGGTGTTCCAATAGCGATCGCTCCCAGTACCCGCTCTTTGGCTCGCAGCGGTACACAAATCATTGCACTAACATTTTTTTGCCCCTCTAATCGAGGATCGGCTTGCACATCATTGATGAGTTCTGCCCGGTTGGATTGTACAATGTTGCCAATAATTCCCTTACCTGGTTCCGGCTGATTGTGGTCAAAAAACACTCCAAATTCGGCAATGATTTCAAATGCAGTTGCATCTGCATTCAGCAGCAGAATCATCCCCGCAGACGATTCAATTAATTGACTCAATTCTTGAAGCACGAGTTGGGCAATCTGTCGCGTATCTAAACTTGTTGTGAGTTGAGTCGAGATATCGTCAAACAAATCAATTTCCTGGTATCGCTCCAGCAATTCTTTGGCGAGTACTTTCTTCTCATCTTCCTGCTTTGCTAGAAATGAGAGCAAAGTAGCAAGTAGAGTTGCCTGTTCTCCCCCAACAACCCAACCGATGATTTCTCCTGACACCTCGATTGGATATCGGTTTTTCGCAGGCTGTTCTCCAATGCTAATTAGTTTTGTGCCGTCTACCAGTTCAATATCAATCGCAATGTTAAACTGGTAGACTAAGTTATGAACTAGAGATGGCACCTCTTTTTTGTTGAGAATCTTTCTGAGGCTAACTGCGGACATGAAACACCTCATTTAGAGCAGGTTGTAAATTTACCGCATTTAAGCCAACCAGGTTATTAATTATATCTGCCGCCTCTGCCGCTAAGTTTTCCAGGACAGATAATTTCTCAATTAGTAGCAGTTGTATTGGTGCAGCCTCTCGTATAGAAAAGAAGCCTAAACAATATTGCAACCCTCTGACTTCTGCCGACGTTCTCTGCGAGACGCTGCGCGAACGCGGACTCGCTACTGCTGTGCTATAATGCCTCCTGCCTTCTTTACCGTAAATATCCATAATCTTTTGGATAAGGAAGCTACGCTTAGTATCTGCGAAAAAGAAAGGAATTTTCATAAAAATCTAGGGATATAGTAATTTACTAATTAAGACTAGTTTTCCCAAAAAGGTGGGCAATATAACAGCGAATTTGAGCAGTAGCAAATATCTTTAAACTCCGTAACAGAAGTATCCTGCGTCTGCGTAACTCGCTGACTTTTTGATAACTTATCAAAAAGCTATAATTTAAGCTTCTCTAATTCTAGAAAAACATAGATTTCAACCTATGGACAATTGATCGAACAATTGGCAATTCGCTTTTTCGCCCATTCGCAATTGCGGACCAAATTGTAAATTAATTAATTCAGGGTACAAGCCCCCACTGAAATCTTCTCTACGAGACGCTGCGCGAATGATTCAGTGGACTCAAATCA
>NZ_JAYGHD010000062.1:5972-21455 GCF_034932245.1 Nostoc sp. UHCC 0251 | reverse complement strand
ATTATTCAATTTTGGGAGCGAAGATGATCGTTAGATTCTTCCTCCCCTGCTTCCCTTGCACCCCCTGCTTCCCCTGCTTGCCAAAGCGATGGGATATTTTTTAGTTGGAAGTCCCTTATTTTGATCCCCCTTGCTAACGAACTTCAGCAACCGTAATGATTTTCTCATCGCGGTTGAGTTGGAGGATGCTTTCACCTTTGACATCTCTGCCTAAGAGAGGCACTGTTTCCACAGGTATCCGCACTACCCGTTCTTTATTCGTCACTAAAGCTACCTCGCCAGATGCAATCGCCAGAACCATCCCAGCTAAGTTGTCAGTTTTGCTGGCAAATTTCATCGCTTGCGTGCCTAAATCGCCGCGATTAGCCGCTCTTAACTGGCTTGCAGCCATCCGCTTGGCATATCCTTCTTGAGTAACTAGCAGCAGTTGATCATCTTTACCGACAGTGACACAGCCAACCATTTCCTGATTTCTCAATAGTCGAAATGCTTGTAAACCCATCGCTGTACGTCCCATGACAGGTAATTGTTCATCATTGACTGCAAAGCGCAACACTCGCCCACCTGAACTAGCTAAAATTAGATGCTCCCCTGGAGCGGTGAACTGGGTAAATGCCAATTCATCATCGTCTTTGAGCTTCAAAATCGTGATTCCGCGTCGAGTCAAGTTAGTAAATTCTCCCAGAGACAACCGCTTAATTCGTCCCTGTTTTGTTAAGAGAATCATCTGCTTAGTTTCGAGATTTTCTGGCAGTAAAAAGCGGCTGACCACAGCTTCTTGAGCACCTTGAGCAGTATTACTGAGCATGGTAATCAAAGGTTTTCCCCGTGGAGAACGCCCAGTCGTTGGCGGAATTTCTCCCACATTCACCGGATACACTTTGCCGCCACCAGTGAGTATTAGCAAGTCTTTTCCTGTGTCAGTTAAAACAGTTTGGATAATAAAGTCATTATCGTGTAGACCATTTTCAGCTTTTGACTTTCTCCCAGATGGCTGGGTGCGGCGGACATAACCTCGTTGGGTAAATTCTAAAACTGCCTCTTCTACTGGTTCAGAAGATTTAAATTCCTCCTCCTCTGCCCCTCTGCTCCTCTGCCCCTCTGCTCCTCTGCCCCTCTGCTCCTCTGTCTTAGACTTCTGCTCCTCTCCAATTTTTGTCCGCCGAGGATCGTTGTACTTGCGCTTGAGCGATCGCAAATCTTTTTTCAGTGCCTTGAGTAATTCCCGGCGATCGCTTAGTAATAGCTCCAACAATCTAATTTGTTCACTTAGCTGCTCAAATTCCTGCTGTAAATTTTGCTGTTCCAAACTAGTGAGGCGGCGCAACGGCATAGCCAGAATTGCATCTCCTTGTACCTCACTCAAATCTAGTCGGCTACAAAGATTAATTTTTGCCGTACTCCCATCGGGAGCTTGCCGCAAAGTTTCAATTACCTGATCCAAATTAGATAGTGCTTTGAGTAAACCTTCCACCAAATGCACACGACTTTGGGCCTTCTCCAACTCGTAATTGTAGCGACGGTTGAGCGTCTCTTCTCGGAAACTCAAAAACTCTTGCAACAGTTGACGCAAACTTAACTGGCGGGGTTGTCCATTTACTATTGCTAAGAGAATCGCCCCAAAAGTCATTTGCAAAGCAGTTTGGTGATACAAATGCTGGAGAACTTCTTGGGGATTGGTATCGCGTTTGAGTTCAATTACCACCCGCATCCCTTCGCGATCGCTCTCATCCCGAAGATCAGAAATTCCTTGTAAGCGTCCTTGATTTACTAAGTCCGCTACCTTCTCAATCCAGGCAGCCTTATTTACTTGATATGGCAATTCTGTAATGATAATTGCCGTCCGTCGCTTGCTTCCCCTTGTGGCTGGAATTTCCTCTAGAGTAGCGACTCCCCGCACTATAATTCCACCTTTACCTGTGGTGTATGCTTCTCGAATTCCCGTCTCACCAACTATTTCTCCACCAGTGGGAAAGTCTGGCCCTGGAATTAACTCAAATAACTTTTCATCTGGCAAATCTGGGTTGTCGATTAAGGCAATTAACCCATCCACAATTTCCCCCAAGTTGTGCGGTGGTACATTCGTTGCCATTCCCACGGCAATACCAGAACAACCATTGAGCAATAAAAACGGCAACTGAGCAGGTAGCACTGTTGGTTCTTGCTGGGAATTATCAAAGTTCCCGACAAATTCCACAGTTTCTTCGCCAATTTCTGTCAGCATTCCCTCATGGCTGATGGGTGCAAGGCGCGTTTCTGTGTAGCGCATCGCCGCTGGCGGGTCATTATCGACGCTGCCAAAGTTACCGTGTCCTGCTAGTAAAGGATAGCGACTAGAAAAGTCCTGTACCAGCCTCACTAAGGCATCGTAAACTGATTGGTCGCCGTGGGGATGGTATTTACCCAGCACATCACCCACTACACGGGCACATTTTCGATAGGGTCTATCTGGTACTAAACCGAGTTCGTGCATTGCATATAGAATGCGGCGATGCACTGGTTTTAAGCCATCACGCACGTCTGGTAGCGCTCGCCCGACAATTACGCTCATGGCATATTCTAGATAAGACCGTTGCATCTCGGTGTGCAGGGCTGTTGGAATTACCTGTCCCGTTGAGAGAAGGTTTAACTGTTTTGCCATGAGTTTTTTCCCTGAAATTTAACTACACAAAAGCCGACAGAACTCAATATTGCAGCAACCACAGCATAACGGATGAAATGGGATTCCTAACAAAATATTGATGGTCATAAAAGAAAAAGCAGTAGTATCATCCTTAATGACAAGCGTGTACATTGACTATTAAAAAGGACACAGCTACCTTGCTATCTGTTTTAATCGAATGATAATTTGCTGCACACTTAATTTGTATAGACTCCATAGCCAGGATACTTGTGATGATTGGATTTTCTCATTTTTAATTTTGAATTACCTAATTTCCTTACTTCTACCTCTATAACTAAAATTCTCATGAAAACTGTTTTAATTGTCGAAGACGATCTAATTAATGCTCGTGTTTTTTCCAAAATTTTGTCCAAGCGTGGCGGCTTGGGTGTTAAACACACTGAAAATGTCGAAGAAGTAATAAAAATTGCCCAATCAGGAGAAGCCGACCTGATTTTGATGGATGTTTCTTTGTCCAGAAGTGTTTACCAAGGTAAATCTGTTGATGGCATCAAAATTACACAAATGTTAAAATCTGACCCAAAAACAGCAAACTTACCGATTATTTTGGTGACGGCACATGCTATGGAAGGCGATCGCGAAAATTTTCTCAAGCAAAGCGGCGCTGATGGCTACATTTCTAAACCAGTTGTTGACCATCAACAGTTTGTTGACCAAATCATCGCACTTCTACCCACAGACGACCATTGAGAATTGACGACTTATTTCAGGAATACTCGCCCGCAAACGTTTTTGGGCGACTACTTCCTGTATGGATTTAGTATAGATGTACTACGAAAAGGTACTATTAGGCAAGTGGTAATAGGAATTGGGAATTGGGCATTGGGCATTGGGAATTGCATTGGTTCTTAATTCTTCTCCCCCTGCCTCCCCTGCTCCCCCTGCTCCCCACTCCCCACTCCTATTGGGTAGGCTGTTGTTCCGGGGCTGATAATGAGTTTTCTCTTTGCTGTAGGGCTGCTTGAATACGGGGTAATTCTAGGAATTTTTTCGTATCAGACAGTAGCCGATCGCCCCAGAGATTTTCTTTGAGGAAATCCAAATTAGCATAGCGCTGATCGATGCGGAGTGCGGCTTCTCCCAAGGTTAGTCCTTGTTGGCTATCGCCTTTAGTATACAGTGCCACTGCCAAGGCCAATAAAGGTTCTGCGGCTTGTTTATCAATCGTTACAGCAGATTGCCATTGCTTAATTGCTTCGGGGATATCACCCTGTTCGTAGTTGATTAAGCCAATATTGTTGATCGCCGGCCAGAATTTTTTATCTTTAGAAACTGCTGTATTGTACTGCGCGATCGCATCTGGCAATCGACCCAGCATAAAGTAAGCATTACCCAAATTAAATAAACCCTCTGGATCATTGGGTTTTAACTTCAAACCGTCTTGGTAATTGACAACAGCTGCTTGATAATTTTTCTGCTGAAAATTAGCTGAACCCAAAGCAAACAAAATATCACCATTTTTAGGGTTGATAGATTGCGCTTTTTTCAGACTAGCGATCGCCGCGTCAAACTCTTTGGTTTGCAGTTGCAATCCACCTAAGAGCAACCACACCTTATCATTTTTCGGAGCCAGTTGACTAGCCAGCCGCGCTCGTGGCAAAGCTAATTCAACCTGGTTAAACTGAGCTAGTTGAGCCGCCTCTTGTGCCAAGCTCAACCCCTGCTTCTCTAACTTTGTCCCATCTAGTTGCAGTGTATGGGGTATTAATGCCTGCGCGTTAGCGACTTTTGGCATACTCCACAAACTACAGACCATTAGAAAAGAAATCAAACGAACATGTTTAGGCACACTACCGCCTTTAAGCCACTAATCAAAGAATCTTTCAGCTAGCTTAAACGATCTCCGCTGTTGACGGCAGTAAAATCTTCCCAATCTTAGGGAAAGGGTGAGGGGAGAAAGGGAGCAGGGGAAAAATTCTTCTCCTTCCCTATGCCTAAAAAAACTGATGACTTTGGTCATACATCAGTCTGGAATTACTAGTGACTTTCGTCATACATGGGTTTGGACTTTTTGATCAATAATTATAATGTATGAATTTATACGGAAATGCAAATATTAAATACTTTGATGGATGTCCAAATAAAAGCAACTGTCTAAGATTGCTGAATCCAAACCTCAGCAAAATAGAACTTTAATGCCAATAAGGAGTTAATTCCATTTTGAAACTAGAGCGTGTATCAATAGTCTTAGCTGCTACTGCTAAAACTCTAAAAACTCAAAATCATTGTCAGTATAAGGCTATCAAGCTATAGTTTTAGCCGTGAATAACCAGATCGGTAGCCGTTTTTTTAGATGAAGATATATGAAAATTGATACATCAAAGTCCGTAGATTCATCGATTTCAGTTCCAAAGGTAAAGAAAAAAAAGGGCAGACGTAATTGGCTCTCTTGGCTAATTGCTCTTTGCCTTTTGGGTGGAATTAGCTATGCAGTTTATTACCAAGTAGCTGTCGTTTCCCGTCAAGAAGCCAGTCGTCGGGTGCTGACAAGACCTGTACAAAGGCAGAGTTTAACAATGACAGTTTCAGCAAACGGAACGGTGAAGCCTGAGCGGTCAATTAACCTCAGCCCGAAAAATTCCGGTATCTTGAAAACACTGTTGGCGAAGGAAGGGGATCTCGTTAAACAAGGACAGATTGTCGCTTACATGGATGATTCTAACTTGCGGGGGCAACTCACCTCTGCTCAAGGACAGTTGGCACAAGCCGAAGCGAATTTGCAAAAAGCGATCGCAGGTAATCGCCCTCAAGATATTGCTCAAGCTCAAGGAGTATTAGACGAAGCCCAGGCGAATCTACAAAAGGTACAAGCAGGCAATCGCTCTCAAGATATTGCCCAAGCACAGGCACGTTTGCAAAGCGCTCAAGCCGCCCTCCGCCAAGCAGAAGATGATCTTGTTCGTAATCAGCAACTTTACAATGCAGGCGGTATTTCCCTTCAGACTCTTAACCAAATCCGTGCTACTCGTGACAGCGCCCAAGCTAGTGTCAATGAAGCACAGCAAGCACTGGCTCTGCAAAAAGCCGGATCACGTCCAGAAGACATCGAGCAAGCCCGAGCTGTAGTGAAGCAGAGACAGCAAGCTTTGGCACTTGTGAAAGCTGGTACACGCCAAGAAGATATTGACGCAGCCCGCGCCCAGGTAACATCTGCTCGTGGTTCGCTGCAAAACATCCAAGCCCAAATTAATGACACGATCATTCGCGCCCCTTTTGATGGTGTGGTGACAAAAAAGTTTGCTGATCCCGGTGCTTTCGTGACACCCACAACTGCTAGTAGTGAAGTAGCTTCTTCTTCTTCTTCTTCAATCTTGTCTTTAGCTTCAACAAATGAAATTGTCGCCAGTTTAGCGGAAACCAATATTTCCAAAATCAGCCTTGGTCAAAAAGTCTCGATTCAAGCAGATGCCTACCCAGGAAAAACCTTTGAAGGTAAAGTCAGCCAGATCGCTGCCCAAGCAATAGTAGAGCAAAATGTCACCAGTTTTGAAGTGAGAGTATCACTTTCAGATCCTCAAAGGCTACTGCGATCTGGGATGAATGTGGAAGTAGATTTTCAAGTCGGTCAAGTTGAAAATGCTTTAGTAGTGCCAACAGCCTCAGTGGTGCGTCAACAAAATGCCACAGGTGTGTTTGTGGCTGGAGCAGATAACAAACCTGTATTTACTCCCATCGAGACTGGCGTCACTGCAAATAACTTTACCGAAGTTAAGTCTGGATTGACAGGAGACGAGAGAGTATTACTCAGTTTCCCACCAGGATCGCGTCCGCAATCAACACCACGAGGAGGAGTTTTTCCTGGTTTAGGAGGAGGCGGAGGAAGAGGAGCCGGTGGCGGCGGAGGTCGTTCAGGCGGTGGTTCTCCTTAAAGTTAGTTGTAAATAAAACCTTATGTTTAAGATATTTAGCGGCTTTAATAAAGCTAAGAAGACCCGCACAGTACCGTTGTTGGAAATTTTGACAATGGCGGCAGAGACTCTGTGGAGTAACAAATTACGCACAGGTTTAACTATGTTGGGCGTGATTATTGGGATTTCCTCAGTCATTGCGATTACTTCTGTCGGTCAGGGAGTGCAAAAGGGGGTTGAGCAACAGATACAAGCATTGGGTACAGATGTGATCCAAATCTTAGCGGGTGCTGCAAGAAGCGGGAATGTCCGTCAAGGAGTCGGTTCTAGCAGCACCTTGACTTGGGAAGATGCAAAGGCGATCGCTACACAAGCGCCATCAGCACAGATGGTTTCTGCCTATCTCCAACGAAACGCTCAAGTTGTATATGCAGGACAGAACACCTCAACAACCATTTATGGCACAGATTTGAACTACCCAGAAGTTAGAAATACCCACCCCCAGCAAGGGAGATATTTTACTCAAGAAGAACTAGATACTACCGCACAGGTTGCCATTCTTGGCCCCACAGTCCAAAGAACACTTTTTGGACAGAGTACCAATGTCATCGGCGAGAGAATTCGCATTCAGGGAGAGGCTTATGAAGTGATTGGGGTGATGGAACCTAAAGGTTCTCAGGGACCGATGGATCGAGATGACCAGATTTTCATTCCTTTAACTAGTATGTCGAAGAGACTAGTTGGGAACAATGCCCTGGTAGGCGTTTCTGTAAATGGAATTTTAGTCAAAGGTGCTAATCAGGAAGAATTAGAAGCCGCTCAGTTTCAAGTCACCAATCTTTTACGGTTGCGTCACAACATTTATCCGCCACAAGCCGATGATTTTCGGCTGACCAATCAAGCTGATATTGTTAGTACCTTCACTAATATTGTGGGTTTATTTACAGTCATGGTGGTAGCGATCGCAGGAATTTCGTTAGTGGTTGGTGGAATTGGTATTGCCAACATTATGCTGGTTTCCGTGGTTGAGCGGACGCGAGAAATTGGGATTCGCAAAGCCGTAGGAGCCACCAATTCTGCAATCCTGAATCAATTTTTAGCCGAAGCGATCGTAATTTCCATTGCTGGTGGAGGTATTGGAATGGCGACTGGCATTTTATTAGCCTTTATAGCTGCAAGCACTTTCAAATTCCCCTTTGTCATTTCTTTTTTGTCGATCATTGCTGGCTTTGGACTCTCATTGAGCGTTGGCTTACTTGCTGGGGTAATTCCAGCACGCAACGCATCTAAATTAGATCCAATCACTGCTTTAAGAAGCGACTAAGCCTAAGAGTGCTGAGTGCTGAGTGCTGAGTAGTGAGTGCCCAGTTGTAAGTTACTTAGTTGTTAATTTTCAAATTTGAGTGGTCAGTAAAATGAGTAAAATTGAGCGATTTGAAGATTTGATTGCTTGGCAAAAAGCAAGAATTCTTACTAGAGATATTTATCAGGTTACTCACCAGGGCGCGTTTGCTAGAGACTTTGGATTATCGGGACAAATACAAAGGGCAGCAGTGTCTATCATGTCTAACATTGCGGAGGGATTTGAAAGAAGTTATTTAGGAGAATTTCATCAGTTTCTTTCAATAGCAAAGTCATCTTGTGCAGAATTGCGTTCTCAACTTTATGTAGCTCTAGATGTTGGCTACCTCGATCAAGTCAAATTCAACCAACTTTTAAATCAAGCAGAAGAAGTGGGCAAAATTATTGGCGGACTTCGCATCTCAGTTAGTAAGCAAAAACAGCAAAAAAACTCAGCCCCCATCACTAAAGAAAAGTGCTGAGTAGTGAGTGCTGAGTGCTGAGTAAAAACCCAGTTTTGTCAATCCTTTGAGCAATCAGCACTGTCCTAACCTATGTGACTACGGCTATAAACTCTCACTACTCACTTTACTACTCATTTCTCACTACTCACTTTACTACTCAGCACTCAGCACTCAGCACTCAGCACTCATTACTCAGCACTCAGCACTCATTACTCAGCACTCAATTATGCCAACAATGATCTGGATGGAATCTATTACTAAAACTTACTATTTGGGAGAAGTTAGTGTTCCAATACTCAAGGGAATTCAACTCTCTATTGAGGAAGGGGAATATGTCTCCATTATGGGTGCGTCAGGTTCGGGGAAATCTACGCTGATGAATATTTTGGGATGTCTGGATCGTCCTACAACTGGAGACTATATTTTTGAAGGCAGAAACCTGACGACTTTTGATGATGATGAATTGGCCTATATTCGCAATCAAAGAATAGGTTTTGTTTTCCAACAATTTAACCTATTGGCGCGGGCGACAGCGCTAGAAAATGTCATGTTGCCAATGGTTTACGCTAATTTACCCAAACCAAAACGCCGTCAAAGGGCATTAGAAGCGTTGGAAAAAGTAGGACTACAAGGACGCATATCTAACCGCCCTAGCCAACTTTCTGGGGGACAACAACAAAGGGTAGCGATCGCTCGTGCTTTGGTAAACCGACCTGCATTAGTTTTGGCAGATGAGCCAACCGGAGCTTTAGATACTGAAACTTCCCATGAGGTGATGAGTTTGCTGACAGAACTTAATGACCAGGGTATCACAATTGTGATTGTCACTCATGAGCCAGATATCGCGGCTCAAACCAAAAGGATTATTCGAGTTCAGGATGGTTTGATTGTCGGCTAATTTGTTAATATCAACCTTTAGAGGGAGAATTTAAGACTTAAATCTCTGTAGTCAATCATGATGAAAACTTTTGATTGTATCCTCAAAGAAACCTAATTAATGACTACATCTAGATTATGAATTTCAGCTTATTCTTCGTGCATTTTACCTGGGTTAGCGTAGTGAGCGCTATTCTGTTTCCAACTTTAGCAAGTGCAGCAACTCCCCCAAAACCGCAAAATACCTCAAGCCTTGTACAGGTTCCCAATAACCTCAACCTCAACCCCAATCCCAATCCTCTCCAACTTCCTACCAAACCGGAGGAAGTAAAGGTTCAAGGAATTGTGCCAATCAGTTTGGCACAAGCTTTAGAACTAGCAAAACGCAACAATCGAGACTTACAGGTAGCCATATTAGAGCTAGAACGCAGTCGCTCAGAGTTACGTGAGTCTCAAGCTGCCTTGTTTCCTACTCTTGGAATCAACAGTAGTTTGACTAATAGTGGGAATGGTTTGACTAGCAATTCATCTCAAGCCAGCACGTCTTTCAGTGGTTCAGCAGACCTAAATTATAACCTCTATACTTCTGGGAACCGAAAAGCTAATATCCAAGCGGCTGAGGAACAGCTAAGGATAGATGAATTAGATGTTGAGAATACATCTCTGGAAATCGAGCTAAATGTTAGAACTGAATATTACGATTTGCTACAAGCAGATGAACAAGTACGAATTAATCGATCTGCTGTGGAGAATGCCCAGGCTAGTTTGCGGGATACTCAAGCCAGAGAACAGGCTGGAGTAGGTACGCGCTTCGATGTACTGCAAGCTCAGGTGAATTTAGCAAACGCCCAACAACAACTGGTTGATTCTCTTTCGCAGCAACAAATCGCCCGTCGTCGGTTAGCAACTCGGTTAAGTTTGGCACAGTCGGTTAATATCGCTGCGGCAGATCCGGTACAATTAGCAGGACTTTGGCAGCCAACACTAGAAGAAACTATTGTCCGAGCCTTTCAAAATCGTCCAGAACTGCAACAGCAATTAGCACAACGTAACATTAGTGAGCAACGGCGACGACAAGCACTTTCACAGTTGGGGCCGCAAATTAGTTCGACAGGTAACTATAATCTATTAGATCGCTATGATGATGGCGTCAGCATTACTGATGGCTATTCATTGGGACTCGCAGGAAATTTAAGATTGTTCGATGGGGGAGCAGCAAGAGCAAGTGCGGCTCAGTCGAGAGCTAATATTGCGATCGCAGAGTCTCAATTTGGTAGCCAGCGTGACCTAATTCGCTTTGATGTAGAACAGTACTATTCTCAATTGCAATCCAATTTAAATAATGTGCAGACTTCTAGTGTGGCTTTGAATCAAGCCAGGGAAGCTCTGAATTTAGCAAGGCTGAGGTTCCAAGCTGGTGTGGGCACTCAAACAGAGGTGATTGATGCTGAAAATGACCTGACAAGAGCAGAAGGTAATCGAGTCACGGCTATTTTGGATTACAATCGCGCTCTAGCTAATTTGCAAAGATCAGTCACTTCCAGACCTTCGCGCTAAGGTAAAACTTATTTTCGAGCGCGGACAAATAACTTTGTCGTGTCTTCCCAAATATTTCGATCAGTTGTTAGTTTCTCAATTTCTGCTTTGTACTCAACTTGCAACTGATTTAATTGTTCTTGTGATAATTTTGACAACAAAGGATTACCTTTAAAATTTATATTCATTGCTATCTCAGATAATTCTTTATCCCTTAGAGGGCGATAACGTCCTGATGGCTCAATCTTAATTTCGATATCTCTAAAACCTGCCTGAATGAGCAAATTACGACATTTTTCTGGAGTTCCAAGTGGTTCAAGGATGTGTGATAATGATACACCCAAAACTCTAGCGCAGACACTCTGCTGAAGAGATGCCATATAAGCAGTTTCGGGAGGACAGGTAAATGCCACAAACCCTCCTGTTTTCAAGAAGCGATACCACTTTTGCAAAATAGCAAGGATATCAGGAAAAAGTACAATTGCTTCACAGCAAAAGACAACATCAAAACTACTATCATTAAAGTGAAAATATTCTGCATCTGCCTCAATCAACTCGATATTTTCTAACTTTGCTGCGGCAATCTTCAGTCTTGCTTGATGCAACATTCCAGGAGTCATGTCAATTCCAATCACATAACCCTCAGAACCAACTTTTTCAGCTGCGGCTATCGCCAATAAGCCTGTTCCAGTCGCTACATCAAGGATTTTCTGCCCCAGTCCTAGCGGTACAAATTCAAGTAAAATCTTGGCTTCTAGAGGATGGCGAGTACCTTTCTCATGGTCATAAGTAGTTCTACTACCATAAAATTCTCTTAGCTGCTGCTTATAATTATCCCGATTAGTCATAAACAAATGTCAAAATTTCTCCATTTTATAGTAACTTTTGTTGTGATACTGAGTTGCTCACTGCTGAACCCAAGCCTGACAGCACAAGCCGCGACTGGTGCGATTGCAGTTTACGAACAACGGATAATCCACAGTCCAGATGGTATCGGCAAATATTACATGGGGCGAGAAATTGCCAAAGTTATGGGATACACAGGCGCAGGCTGGCTAGAACGTCCAAGCCGAGAGGGAGAAGAACAGCCAAGTAAGGTAGTCAACGTCCTCAACCTTAAACCTAACGATGTAGTAGCAGATATTGGCGCTGGTACAGGTTACTTGAGCTTTCGCATTGCGCCGTTATTAACAGCAGGTAAAGTTTTGGCTGTAGATGTTCAGCCAGAAATGTTGGAAATCATTGAGTTGTTCAAAAAAGAAAAAAATATCACCAATGTTGAGCCTGTTTTAGCAAGTCTTAGCGACCCTAATTTACCATCCGAAAGTATCGATTTGGCGTTGATGGTAGATGCTTATCATGAACTTGAGTATCCCCAAGAAGTGATGCAAGGAATTGTCAAAGCACTTAAACCAGGTGGTCGGGTAGTGCTGGTTGAGTATCGGGGTGAAAATCCTTTTATTATGATTAAAGGTCTGCACAAAATGACTCAAAAGCAAGTCCGCAAAGAAATGCAAGCTGTTGGTTTGGTTTGGCGGGAAACTAAAAACTTGTTACCTCAACAGCATTTGATGGTGTTTGAGAAACCCAATACTAATTCGTAATTCGTAATTCGTAATTCGTAATTAATCGATAGAAGACAGTTGGTTACTCTGCACCATTAATTACGAATTATTTGGTTACAGCGCTTTTCTGGGATCAATCTATTTTTTTGGGAATTAAGCTGGCGCTTTTGGTGACACTATCCCAAACAATCCAGTTAAAAGAATTATCTAAATCATCGGGGCTATTTGAAACTTTAAAATATAGCTTTTCTTCACGTTTTCTTTCAACGGCAAAGTCTGCATTTTGAGCATAAGCGACTATAAAACCTTTGTCTCGCAAACAATACATCGCCCAAGCTTTCAATGATTGCTTGTATGGTTCGTGTGGAATTGGCGGTTTTGTGATAACATCTTCGATTACTTTAAAGATTTGCGTGAGATTTGCAGCCATAGTAAATACTTTTGTTATTACCCCTAAGTTAACTAGCTTCTGGATCGCAACGAATTTCAATCATAAAGCCATCTGGATCGTAAAAATACACTCCTCTACCAGTAGGACGAGTGACTGGGCCATGTGCGATCGCTATTTTATTTTCTCTGATCACTGTCACCGCGCGATCAAATAACTGCGGATCTATATCAAAGGCGAGATGGTAGGCTCTGGTGAAAGTCTTTTCTGGGTCTGGATTTGGTGGTGATAATTCTGGTTCCCCAAATAAATCCAGAATTGTACCATCCGGGGTGATAAAGTTGGCTACTTTCCCAGATGCGACAAGTTCCACCAAGGTTGCGGGTACTTCGTCGCCTGTGAGTTCGTGCAAACCCAGGATAGTACCGTAAAAGTAGCGAGAAGCTTGCATATTCTGGACGTTGAGGGCAATGTGATGCACTTTACGTAGATTGCCCGGTGCAAGGACACTGTTCACGGATTGGGTGCTAGATAGCATCATAAAACAAAATTTCCCTACAGAGATAGAAGCTCGACTTTTTTCTTAAAGTTTATTATTCATAATAAACACTTAGCATGGCTTTTGATTATTCTTTAGACTTTAAAAATATTGATTTTCGCCAACATCCTGAACTCTATCGCGTTGGTAAGGGCGAACAGGGTGTACTTTTGGTAGAACCATACAAATCAGAAATCCTTCCTTACTGGCGGTTCAAAACTCCTGATATTGCTAGAGAGTCGAGTGAAAAAATTTACGAGCTTTTTCTTGATTATTTAGAGAAAGATGATTTTGTCGGTGCAGATATGGCACGGAAATTTATCCAAATGGGCTATACTCGCTCTCGCCGTTATGCTAATCATAAAAGCGGCAGGAAGTATAAACAAAATTCCGAAGATTCAGGTTCCAAAAAAGAGATTCTTCCTTATGAAGTAGACTCCGTTAAAGCGGAATCAGCAGCAATATTTAAAGCTAAGTGGGTAGAAGCAAAGACAAATGACAAATATCAAGAGCTTTTAGCCAAACATAAACAGATGTATGAAGTAGACTAGCTGTGTGTCAAGTTGAAGTTATTTTTGTGAGAATCTCCGTGTTGCTCTTGAAGACTTGTGAATGAGCCTCTGAACTCCTTTAATGAGTCTTTGAACTCCTTTAATGAGTCTTTGATACTCGTGAACGTGTTATTGTTGCCAATTAATTTTAGATTAACGCGATCGCATTTCCCCACTCAGCAATCCAATAATAATCATAGTTGCCTAAGCGATCGCATCTGGCAGTGTGATAGTAACCACATCACCTGCTTGAATCGTTGCTAAAGCTTCTTGAACTTTAGGCATCAGAAGTTTCAGAACTTCTAAACGATTGCTGGGAGATGCGAGAACGATTATAGCTAAGTTGATATTATTCAAGTTTTGTTGAGCTGTTAAGTTTTGATCAATGGTGATGAATACATCAAACTCTGTCTTCGCTAGTCCCAGTAACTCACCGTTCTTTGGGAGCAATGCGATTTTGTGAGGTGAGTAAGCAGGGGAGGCAGAGGAGGCAGAGGAGGCAGGGGGAGAGAAAGAAATTAAGTGTATTTTGAACTATTTTAGTAGTAAAAGTTATTAGTATTTTCTCTTTACTTCCCCTGCTTCCCCTGCTCCCCCTGCTCATTAGACGATGATCTCACTTTTTCGCGTTGCTCCCCCGTTCTTTTTACTTGCCCATCCTTGCTCTGGTACAGTCACAACCTCATGACCTGTGATTTCTCGCTTTAATTTCTTAGGCAGGCATTCATCAAGCAGCACTTTCATAAGAAGATAATACCTTTTTCAGGGCTAGCTTGAGAAATGCTGTTGCCTGTGCGCGGCTCACAGTGGGAAAATCTTCTAGAAAGTCATCAAGGCGATCGCCTGCTTCGAGATAATCAATCAATGTTTGTACTGGTACGCGAGTTCCATAGAAAACGGGTGTACTAGAAAGGATGTCGGGAGAACTCTGTATTAGTTGAGATTCCATATTGCATCTGGCAGTGTGATATTTAGGGATTGCATAAGCTGGTTATATTGTCACCAATTAATTTAAGATTAACGCGATCGCATTTCCCCTTATTCACCCATTGAAACTTGACTGCGGTCAAACAACCACCCATCGCCCACTATCTCCTCTAGACGTTGATTGAGTCGAGGGAGGAAATATTCTGGATCATTTAGCCGTTGCTGAGTAAACCAATTACCAAACGCTTCCTGTGTTTCAATTCCTTGGTTACTTGCCGCCCCTGATATCATCTCAAAACTACGCTCTTGAAGTTCCTCTAACTGGGGATGACCTTCACCTCGGTAGTTGGAAAAGAACATAGCCGTTGTCCCTAACACAGCTTTTAATTCATCGCCTTGAGGTAGTGCATTATATAAAGCACTAATTAACCGAATGGTTTGTGCTAAGGGAGCTTGAATCCTCAGCGTCAGCCAGATTGCTTGAGCCAGGTAAACCAAACTGTTGCTTTCATCCGTTAAGTCTAAATTACTCAGAACTGTTACCAAATTACTGTATGCACTTATTTGTGCAAGTGTAGAAACAACTTGCTCCCAGAGTGCGATCGCTCTAGCTATGTCCCCTTGGTCGGCGATTACCTGAGCCATGTTGTTGAGGGTAGTGGCTTTACCTTTCATATTGCCAATCTGCTCAGATATTTCCAAAGATTGCTCCCAGAGTGCGATCGCTCTAGCTATGTCTCCTTGTTGGGCGATTACCAGTGCCATG
>NZ_JAYGHD010000062.1:0-5872 GCF_034932245.1 Nostoc sp. UHCC 0251 | reverse complement strand
TTACCTTTGATATCGCCAATCTGCTCAAATATTTCCAAGGATTGCTCCCAGAGTGTGATCGCTTTTGGGATGTCTCCTTGTTGGGCGAATACCCTTGCCATGTTGTTGAGGCTAGGGGCTTTACCTTTGATATTGCCAATCTGCTCAGATATTTCCAAGGATTGCTCCCACAGTGCGATCGCTCTAGGTATGTTCCCTTGTTCGGCGATTAGCTGTCCTATGTTGTCCAGGGTAGCGGCTTTACCTTTGATATCGCCAATCTGCTCAAATATTTCCAAGGATTGTTCCCAGAGTGCGATCGCTCTAGGTATGTCCCCTTGGTCGGCGATTACCTCTGCCATGTTGGCCAGGGTAGTGGCTTTTTCTTGCAATTTCTCTTCGGGGCAAAGGTCTAAAGCTTGCTGATAATGAATAACAGCCTCTTGTACAAAACCCAAAAATCTTTCAGCAAGGGCGATGCTTCCCAAGATGCGGTAATCCTGAAAAAATGCCAGAACTTGCTTACATAACTCCAAAGCTTCCACAAAGCGGGAATTGTTCACCCAATTGGTTGCAATCATATCTCCAACGCTGACAGCAATCTTCTGCTCATTTGCCAGCAGTCCCAACCGCACAATTTCCAGTCCTTCTGCTTCCGCGCGGTTGTGATTCTCTTCCCACCAAACTTGATGGATTTCCCTCACCGCTTGCTGTCGCGTTGCTTGCCATTCTTCCTGAATCAACACTCTTTCTAGCAACGATTCTAAAATTGTCGTCACCCGATAATTAGCTGGCTGGGTGGGGTGAGTGGTAGCAGACTCAACTAAGCTGAGACTGACAAGCTTTTGCAGAGAAGCAACAGAGGGGGAGATGGCGTTAATGATTTCAACAGTAACGGGCAAATTAAACACACTCAACCGTGCGAGAAACTTTTGTTCTTCCGGTTCCAAGGCATCCAGCAGAGTTTGTGCCAAGATATTTTCGCGGAATTTCTGCTCAGTCGCCTCCAGCCGATTCAATAATTCATCCGCCGCTATTCCTGGTTGCTGAATCACCTCTAACAGCCACTTCAGCAACCGGGGATTACCATCGGCAATGTAGATAATCCTTTGAGTTTTTAACTGTTCCCTAACTTCCTTATCTAAGGGAAAGCAGATTTTATCAATATCACTGCGGCTCATCTGTTCCAGGCGTTCCAGGTGTAGGCGATGAGGTGGTAAGGTGTCTGCATTCAAATAGCGACAGGTGACAATCAGCCGACTCTCTGCCCTGTTGTCTGCCAATGCCGCACAAATCGCCTCTAAAATTTCATAAGCTTCTGCCGTCATCCGCAATGAGCCATTTTCAATATTATCTGTGGGGATATTTTGCTCAAAGTCATCCAGCACCAGCAGCAAGGGTTGGTTATGAACATTTTCAATCGCTGTAAAAAAGTTTTGCAACCGTCCTTTAAGAGACACCTTTGGTTCGTTCAGCAGTTGGGGAACATCTGCAAACCTCTCAAACTTATTAGAAAGCTTAGTCAGCAAACCTATCTCATCCAAAGGCCCAATCAACACAACTCGCGCAAAGTTAGAACGCTGCATCTGCACCCGCGTACATAACCGCGCCGCCAGAGTACTTTTGCCCAGTCCACCCATACCGGCAATAAACACGCCGATTTGGTCGCTAGTTTCCTGCAAAGCCTTAAGACAGCGTTGCAAAGGTCGTCTGCGTCCGACAAATTCAAACCGACTGGCAACTTTAACTTGATTATTCTCATCCAGAAATTCTTGCTCTGGCGCTGTAAACGTCAGCCTTTCACGATTTCTTGTTCTCAGGGCTGTCACTAGTTGGTTAATGGGGCGCGTATCCCGATACATCCGCAATAGATGCCAGTCGGTACATTCTTCGTCAATCATCTCCTGCTGCGCCGCTTTGACCGCTTCTTCAACAGTTGCCCCTGTCGCCAAAGCTTGATAAAGTGCCTGTGCCGCTACAATACCCGTGCGGTCATACACCGGACGCGCCCAGCCTAAAACTATACCTGCCCCCGCCTTTACCAACGCTTGCGCCATCGAGGGTACTGTCCCCTTGTTAGCAACCTGTCCTGTATGACAACCAGAGAGAAAAATTACACGCGGCCAGCGTCCGCGAAAGGCTTTAGCTAAATCATTGACGGTAGTAAGCTGCATATTCCCCACCTCATCTTCAGTGATGAAGCAGGGGGTATTGTCTGGTAATGTTCTACCTGTTGGCAGCAAATAGCCGTAATCTTTTTTGGTATAAATTATCCCGTGTCCCGTGAGGTGAAAGACATCAAAATAGTCTTCTGTGTAGGATTTCACCAAATTAGCTAACTCTGCAACCGAGCCGCTTTCTTCGACAATCAACGCCAAAGGCTGATCCTTAGTTGCTTGCAAAATGTTCGCTTCTTCCTGCTCAAACCCCAGTGGTGGAACTCTCGGATCTTCAGGAGAAGTTGCCATAAACAGCAACCGCAAGGGGCGATTTTGTACGCCAATCACTTGAGTTTGACGCTGCTGCACACAACGCACTAGCAAAACGGAAATATCCTCGCGTTCTAGTAAAAACCCTCCAACAGCGTGTAGCAACTCCCAAGGCAAATGTCCCAATCCCAAGGCTACCCGTTCTGTTTCGGGATTCAACCCCTGTGCTTCGCTGGTTTGAATCAAATCTAGAAGAATCGTTTGCTCATCCGCCTCATTCAGCGCCCTTCTCAACCATCCCTCATTCCCATCCAGCCATTGATAAAGTCGCCGTCCCAACTGTTCGAGATCGTGTAAGTTATCTGTTCGTCGAGGATAATAATTTTGCTCGCACAAATCAATCAGCGCTGCTAACTCCGTTTTATCCAGGCGACGCGAGCCATAATTACAGCGCAGTTCAAAAGTCTGCTGTTGACTGAGGGCGAAGGTGAAGTTTAGGGGCATGGCTGACAGCAGTAGTTTCCACAGTAACCTTCACCGTATTATCACCTTTTTCCTGAAATTATCGCCGATATTCGTCGCCGCAATCGCCGATTAGCTGGTACAAATCGCGTGATTGGCGAGATACTGCACTGATGCGATCGCGATCGTCTGTATCTAAACTAAAACTAAATACTTTGGCGTTATCTTCTATATGTTCAGATACTCCAAGTCTGGCACCAACTATTACACCGCCCACAGTTGGCTGATCTAAAATGTAACGCACTGCCACATTAGAAATGCTTACGCCATGCTTATTAGCAATTTCCTTCAGAATAGCCAGCAACTCTTGAAATAATTGCCAACCACCCCAAGCATCAATCATATTTTTATATTTTTTCAAACTAGCAGTGGAGAGATCAACTCCTCGCGGTTCCGGTTTACCCAAATAGTTTTCTGATAATAAACCGCCGCACAGTGTACCGTAAGTAAAAAGCTTTATGTCATGCTGTTGACAAAACTCCACCATATTAACTTCGGGACGGCGATCAACCAGAGAAAATTGCACTTGGTTAGAAACAATCTTGATGCCTGCTTCAGTAATAATCTTTAAGTTTTCCGTGTCAAAATTAGTTAAACCTAAATGCTTAATTTTACCCTCAGTCTGAAGTTCTGCCATATATTTGAGGGCATCCAGATAATTTTTATCCTGATATTCCCACCAGTGGAATTGCATCAAATCTAACGATTGCACATTCATTCTTCTTAGGGAAATATCAATATTTTCCTCGACGAGTTTTTTCGTCATTTTGCCTGGACGAGGTACCCACTTTGTAAAGGCTTGCACTTGAGATAAAGCATCTTTCCCACGAGTATCAATTAGTTGACAGCGAAACTCACCAATAAAGTCTTCTGCGGGGCCATAGTGATCTGCTAAATCCCAAGTGGTAAAACCTGCATCTAAGTATTTGAACATAGTCTCAATGGCGGCTTGGGGATTGATCTGTCCATGTGCGCCGGAGACTTGCCACATCCCATTCAATATGCGGCAGATGTTCAAATCAGGAGTGAATTGGAGACGGCTAGCTGCGGGTAAGTTCATTTTCAAGTTAGGAGTGAAAAGTTAGCAATGCGAAGACTTAACAATTACTAATAGATAAATCATAACTGATAATTCCTAATTCCTAACTTCTAACAGACCCGATTAATCGCGTCTCTACTTTTTAACGCCAGCCTTTTTCAGCTTGTTCGATAACGTAAGCAGCAACGTCTTGAATTTGCTGTTCAGTGAGACGATCTTTGTAAGCTGACATATTATTTTTACCATTGGTAACTATAGATGTAACTGCCTCTATTGAATCCATACCATACTTTTTCAAGGCTTGCTTTTTGAGATTTTTCCCTCGGCGAATTATGTTGCTGCCGTTAATATGACAACCAGCACAATGAACACTAAATATTTGTTCACCGTTAACTGTGTCTGCTGCACTAGCAGGCAAGGTAAAAGTACTGATTAATAACAAAAACGTTACTAATACTAATTTAAGTAACTTCTTCAATTAACTTCTCCCGATTTTGTCATACTAGTTACAGGCATAAGTATTAGAAACAATACTATAAGGATTCAAAGTCTGTTGTAAATCCGGCAAAATTTGCACAATCTTCTTGAAAAGCTTCTGCATCACTAACATCCTCAATTTTATAGGACATGATGCGTGTACCATCTGGCATTTTTTTGGAACCAATTAATTCACCTTGATATTTTGCTGCGATCGCTTTAAAATCAACACCATAGATTTTCCAGGCATCACCCGAACAAGTAATATTTACTCGCCACATATTTTACTCCCAATTACTATCACTAAACATTCATCATCTCACAAATGGGCAACATGCCACACATCACCTCTTTGGGGCTGGAATTTTCTATCTAAAGGATGTACCAAGCCTGATCGGGCTACGCCATAATATGGATGTAGGAATATTTCTAGAAAATATTATCCCAATTAGTTAAATTCTACGAGTTGAAAATGCCTAACAATATAAAGCAACAAATTCAAGCAGACCTGCAACAAGCTAAAGAAACGGGACAGTTAAGAACTGAGCGGATTCGAGAAATTGTAAAATCAGCAGTTTCTCAAGTAGCTTCTGAGTTTAAACAAGGTTCTAGTGAAGTTCGTGGCATTGTGAAAGATGCTGTTTCTGCTGTAATTGATAACTTTCAAGAAAAAGGTAGCGAACTCAAAGATGAAGTGACAGCTTCTATTGAAGGAGCGCTGGAAGGGATTAATAGCAAAAGACACGAAAGTATTGCTCAAACTCAGACAGATATAAAGAGGCTACAGGCTCAACTGGATGGTGAAGAAGAACAACTCCAGCAAGAGGTTGATGTAATTTTGGCAGAGATTGAAGAAACGGGTAGGGAAAAACCAGCTAGTACCAAAACTGCAATTGATTCTGCTGTCAATGCTATTAAAGATAGTGAAGAAGTAGGATTGTTAAAGAAACGTTACGCACAACTGCAAGCGCAGCTAGCCATTGTGAGAGCTAATATGGCTGCACGCTATGGCGGACGTAATATGGAGGTTCAAGATTATCTAGACGAGGCTAAACACTGGTACGATAAGGCTCGTCCTCAAGCAGAATCTATGGCTGTACAGGTAGGAGAGAAGCGATCGCAGCTAGAAGATAAACTGGGTGAAGCTGGTACATCTCTAGCAAGAAAAGAACACCAAATCAAACAAACCTTGAGGGAGTTACTCTTAACGGCGGCTGACTTGTTCAAAGATAAAGAACCTGCTGATAAAGAGCGGGAGACTATTCATAAATAGATTGCTTTGATGTTGAGTTAGCTCAATAAATTTTAAATAGGGTGCGTTAGGCTAAAGCTTAACGCACCTTCTTATATAGGGATGCATTAGGCATTGTTCAGAAATTAATTATGCGTTACCTGAAACCCTTGTAGAGACGTTGCATTGCAACGT